>NZ_JANLNX010000036.1:0-116240 GCF_025466015.1 Pseudomonas sp. 5P_5.1_Bac1
CGCCCCCCCCCCCCCCCCCCCTCGGCGCGATCAGAAGTTCACCGACGCCGAGACCCGCGCCGTCCGCGGCGCGCCCTGGAACAGGTAGTTGTCCCCCAGGTACTCGCCGACATCCCGCCAGTAGCGGCGGTCGAACAGGTTATCCACCGTCAGTCGCAGCGTGGTGTCGTAGCCAGCGATTCGCGTGCGGTAGCGCGTCCCCACATCGAACACCGTATAACCCCCGGCTTCCACCGTGCCCGCGTAGTTGGCGTACTTGCTGGCGCTGTAGCGCATGCCGCCGAGCAGGGCCAGGCCGGGAACCGGCAGGCTGTAGTCGGCCTGCAGCGAGGCGCGCAGCCGCGGCACGTTAAGGGCCTGATGATCGTCGTAGGCCTCGGTGCCGCTGCCCTTGACCCGGGCGCGGATCGCCGCGGCGCTGGCGTTGATCTGCAGGTCCGAGGTCAGCCAGCCGCTGGCGGACAGCTCCAGGCCGATGTTCTTCTGCTGGCCCTGTTGCACGTAGACAAAATCGCCGCCGTCCGGTTTCGCGTACTGGTAAGCCTGGCGCAACTGGAACAGCGCGGCGCCGAAGCTCATGCGCTGCCAGTCGCGCTTGATGCCGAGTTCGATCTGGTGCGAGGTGGTCGGGGCGAGGATGTCTTCGTTATTGAGCGCGAACCACGGCGCCGTGCCGCCGGACGACAGGCCTTTGCTGTAGCTGGCGTACAGCGAGATATCCGACCGCGGCTTGTAGATCAATGCGGCATTGGGCAGCAGTTCGTACTGGCGGGTTTGCCGGCGCAGCTCGCCGTCTTCGCCGAAGGCTTTTTCGTCCAGGCGCACCACGCGGGAGCCAAGTACGGTCTGCCAGTGTTCGTCGAAGGTGATCCGGTCGCTGAAGAACACGCCGTACTGGCGGCTGTCGAGCCGGCGTTCGCTGTGGCCCGGGGTGCCTGGCGCTGGATCGACGGCGGGGGTGTCCTGATAGATGTTGCCGGTGCCGACCCACTCGTTGAAGGTCGGACGCTGATCGACGGTGCGCCTTTGCGCGCTGCTGCCGACGGTCAGTTCATGGTCAACGCCGAGCGCGGCGAAGCGACCGGTCAACGTTGCCTGCGCTTCATCGGTGCGGCGGGTGTCGTCAGGGCTGCGGAAGTCATAGATGTCATAGTCGCCTTCCGGGCTGAAGTAGTTGGGCACGGCGTCGGCGCCGCAACTGGCCGAACCGTAGCAACCCCAGGCAAACGAACTGTAGTCATCGATCACCACCCGGCTGTGCGACGCGCTGAGCGCTCCGGTCCAGGCCTCGTTGAAGCGGTATTCAAAGCGCCCGCCGAGGTTCAGCGAATCGCTCTTCACCGGCTTGGCCCAGTCCTGCCAGGCCAGGCGGTCTTTCGGGTCGATGCCGTGAGGCAGACTGGTGTTGCCCAGCAACTGGTAACCCGGCACCGAGTATTGCTCGCGGGTCTGATATTCGACGTCCAGTTGCAGCAGCGCATCGGGGTTCATCTGCCAGTCGAAGGCCAGGGAGGCGAAGTCGCGCTTGCCGTCGGCATGGTCGACGTAGCTGCGGATGTCCTCATGGGCCAGGTTGGCGCGCAGGCCAAACTGCCGTTCGCTGCCGAACCAGCCACCGAGGTCGGTGGCGATATAGCGTTCGCCCTGCTCGTTGCTCGACACCGTCACCGAGCGCACGTCCTCGGGCCGCTTGGTCACGTAGTTGATCACGCCGCCGGGTTCGGACACGCCGCTTTGCAGGCCCGATAAACCCTTGAGCAGTTCGACCTGCTGCTTGTTCTCCAGCGCCACGTTCTGTTCGCCGGTGATGGTCTGGCCGTTGATCGTGTAGCTGTGCGCCGCGTCCAGGCTGAAGCCGCGCACCGTGAAGTTTTCGTAGTAGCCGATCGGTGCGTAGCTTTCGCCCACCGAGGCGTCGCTTTGCAGCACTTCGCTGAGCAGGCGCACCTGACGGTCCTTCAACAGTTGCTCGGTGAACACCGACACCGAGGCCGGGGTGTCCAGCAGCGGCGCCGACGAGAAGCCGGCGACCTGGGCCTGGCGTGGCTGGTAACCATCGTTCTGGGTGTCGGAAATGTTCACCGGGGCGAGGGTTACATTGTCTTGGGCGAGGGCAGTCGGAGTGCTCAGGGCCAGGCCGAGGCTCAGCAGGCTGAGGGGCAGGCGGGGGCGTTGCAGGAACATGCGGCAAAACTCCTTGAGGGCCGGCAGCGGGCGCGCCGTTATGACTCGGCGACTACCGAAGACTGAAAGCCCGGTACGGCGACAGGAAGGCGCAAAAAGGGCGCGCAAGTGCGAAAGGCTACTGGCGTTGCGCCAGTGGGCGCCGGAGCGCGGGCGCAATCTTAGCAGGGGCGACCGCGTTGCGGTGCCCCGAATTGCCGTGAGTCTTCTACTGCGGGAAACGAATGGAGAAGGGATTTATTCAGTGACGGGCGGGCGGTTGCGTGTGCTGGCGGCGCCAGGTCCCGTCCAGTTTCGACCAGGTCTTGCTGTCGGTAACGGCCAACAGCTTGCGCCCATCCTTGAAGGTGGCCAGGAAGGTCACCTCCTCATCCTTGCCGCCAAGCCAGAGCCCGGCGAGCAGACCGAAGGGGCCAGCCACCAGTGCACCGGCCATGCCCCAGCCGATGGCGCTGCCGATATTGCGGCTGGACTCCTGATTGGCGACTTGCATGTCCTTGATGCGCGAGAGTGCGATTTTTTCACCCGGTGAGGGGCTTGTGGCGGTCTTGAGTGTGAGCGATCCATTGCGGTACTCGCCTTCACCTTGCAAGAAATCGCCGGACTGAACCGTGAGTCTTGTCATAGGGGTATCCAGGTTGAGAGGGCTGTTGACCAATCCCTACTGAGCGCCCCGGCTACCGCCAAGTCAATCGTCAGGCGACGGAGGGTAATGCATCTGTCAGACAGTACTGACGTGCATCACCCGACGTCCCGCAATACCCCATACCAGCAGTGCCAGCCCACCAATGCCCAGCCCGGCGGTGACGATGCCGTTCCAGCCGTAGGCCTGGAACAATTGAGTACCAAGCAGCGAGCCGATGGCCCCGCCAATGAAGTAGCAGGTGATGTAGCCGGCGTTCAAGCGGTTGCGGGCTTCCGGGCGCAGGGCGATCACGGCGTTCTGGTTACTGACGTGCACCAGTTGCACCGCAAGGTCGAGCAACAGCACACCGGCCAGCAGCGCCGCCAGCGAAGTCGGCGCAAACGCCAGTGGCACCCATGACAGCAACTGGACAAGCAGGCCGAAGGTCGTGCCTTGCGCGCCCTTGCCCTTGTCGGCCAGGCGTCCGCCCAGGTTGGCGGCAAGTGCGCCGGCAGCGCCTGCCAGGCCGAAAAGTCCGATGATGCCATCGGAATACTGATAAGGCTCGGCCTTCAGCAGAAACGCCAGCGGCGTCCAGAACAAGGCGAACAGGCAGAAGGAAAAGGCGCCGAGCAACGAGCGAAGGCGCAGCACCGGCTCGTCGGCGAACAGGCGGAATACCGAGGCGATAAGCGCCGGGTAGGCGAGCCCGGCATGTTGTCGGCGCTGCGGTAATGCGCGGGCGAGGGCGATGGCGCTGACGGCCATCAAGCCGGCGGCGAGCAGGTAAATGCTGCGCCAGTCACCGAGGGTGGCCATGAACCCGGCAGCGGTACGCGCCAGCAGGATGCCCAGCAGCAGGCCACCCATCAACGTGCCCACCACCCGGCCGCGTTCACCCGGATCGCTCAGGCCGGCGGCCATGGGCACCAGTACTTGCGCCACCACCGAGAACAGGCCGGTCAGCGTGGTGCCCACCAACAGCCAGGGCAGGCTGGGGGAAAAGGCACTTATCAACAGGCCGAGGGTGCTGATGGCGATCATGCTGACGATCAGCCGCCGCTGTTCGAACAGGTCGCCGAGCGGTGCCAACAGCAGCAAGCCGGCGCCATAGCTCAGTTGCGCGGCAATGACGATGCCGCCAGCACTGGCGGTGCTCAGGCCGAAATGCTCGGCAATGCTGTGCAGCAGCGGCTGCGCGTAATAGTTGCTGGCGACCGCCAGGCCGGTGGCGGTCGCCATCAGCAGGATCAGTGCACGACTGAGTGGGGCTGTGGAGGTCATGGACCGTCTCGCTATCCGTAGGTGAAGGTGAGCAGTATCGAAAATGCGCTAGCATGACGCCAATGTATCGTTTTCATCCGATCAATCTTGAAATCAGATAGATGAGCATGAACCTTAAACAGATCGAATACGCCTTGGCGGTAGCCGACACCGGCAGCTTCACCCGCGCGGCCGAACGCTGTCACGTGGTGCAGTCGGCGTTGAGCCATCAGATCGCCCGGCTGGAAGAACAACTGGGTGCGCAACTGTTCGAGCGGACCTCGCGCTGGGTGCGCCTGACGCCGGCCGGCGAGGCGTTCGTGCCGAGTGCCCGCACCGCGCTGGAGGCGGCGCGGCGGATTGGCGACGAGGTGGCTGCCGCCTGTGGCGAAGTGCGCGGGCGCTTGTCCATCGGCGAGATCAGTTCGCTGACCGAACTGGACCTGGTGGACCTGCTGGCCGGCTTCCACCACCAGTACCCGCGCGTGGATATCCGCTGGCTGATGGGCAAGAGCGAATTGATGATTGCCGATGTCCGCGAGCGTCGCCTGGATGTGGCGTTTATCGGGGTGTGGCCGGGGGAATCGCTGGAGGGGGTGGAGTGGCGCCTGCTGGCGAAGGAAGAGCTGGTGGCGGTGCTGCCGCCCGATCATCCGCTGGCGGCTGACGAACGCTTGTCCCTGGCGCAACTGGAAGACCAGCCGCTGGCCGACTTCCAGGCCGGAACCGGGGCCCGCCGGCAAACCGACGAGGCGTTTGCCGCTGCCGGCCTGCGTCATCGGGTGCAGTTCGAGGTGGGTACCACCAGCCTGATTGAGCGCTTCGTCCAGCGCGGGCTGGCCGTTGGCCTGGTGCCCGCGCGGATCGCTGCCGGCTTTCAGGCCGTCGTGGCCTTGCCGGTCAGCGATGCGCCGATTCGTCATCTGTATGCCATCTGGTCGAAATCGCCGACCCCGGCCGCCAGTGCGTTCATCCGGTTGCTGGAACAAACCCTGGCCGCACGAGCTGCCGACTGAGGTATCAGGCGGCAAAGCCACCGTCGATGGTCAAGCTGGCACCGGTGATGTAGGCCGCTTCCGGGCCGGCGAGATAGGCGACGAAGCTGGCGATTTCCTCCACCCGGCCATAACGGCCCACCGCCATCAGGCCCATCAGGCTCTCGGCGAACTCGCCTTCGGCGGGGTTCATGTCGGTGTCCACCGGGCCCGGCTGAACGTTGTTGATGGTGATGCCGCGCGGGCCCAGGTCCCGGGCGAGACCGCGGGTCAGGCCGACCAGCGCCGCCTTGCTCATGGCGTAGGGGCCGCCGCCGGCGAAAGGCATGCGCTCGGCGTTGGTGCTGCCGATATTGATGATCCGGCCACCTTCACCCATGTGCCGGGCCGCAGCCTGGGTGGCGACGAACACGCTGCGCACGTTCACGGCGAGGGTGCGATCGAAGTCTTCCAGGCTGAAGTCGTCCAGCGGGCCGACCGCCAGCACGCCGGCATTGTTGACCAGGATATCGATGCGCCCGAACTGCTCGACGGTCAGTGCCACCGCCTGTTGCACCGCCGCCGCGTCGGCGCTGTCGGCCTTGAGTGCGAGGGCCTGACCGCCATTGTTGCGTATCTGCTGTTGCAGGTCGTCGGCCACGGCCTGCGAACTGACGTAGGTGAAGGCGACTGCGGCGCCCTGTTCGGCCAGGCGCTTGACGATGGCTGCGCCGATACCGCGTGAGCCGCCCTGGACCAGTGCTACTTTGCCGCTGAGGCTGGATTGATTCGACATGGTGATGCTCCCGAAAGGACAAGGCCGAGTGCCTTGTTGATGGGCTCAGTATCGGCGCTGGATTACCCTCTGATAATCCACTAATCGCTATAGTCTGAATAAACCACGGGTTTAGAGTGCGCCATGGAAACCTTCACCAGCATCGAATGCTTTATTCGCAGCGCCGAGGTCGGCAGCTTCGCCGAAGCCGCCCGCCGCCTGAGCCTGACGCCTGCCGCGGTGGGCAAGAACGTCGCCGGCCTGGAGGCCCGGCTCGGGGTTCGTCTGTTTCAGCGCAGCACCCGCAGCCTGACCCTGACCGAGTCCGGCCAGCGTTTTCTTGCCGAGGTACGCGACAGCTTCCAGACCATCCAGCACGCCGTGGCCAACCTGGCCAGTGCCGAGGGGCAGCCGGCGGGCACCTTGAAAGTCAGCATGGGCACGGTGTTCGGGCGTTTGTACATCTTGCCGCTGCTGGGAGAATTCCTCCGGCGATTTCCGGCAATCACGCCGGATTGGCACTTTGATAATCGTCAGATCGATCTGATTGCCCAGGGCTTCGATGCGGCCATCGGCGGCGGCTTCGACCTGCCGCCGGGCGTGGTGGCCCGCAAGCTGGCACCCGCGCACCGGGTGCTGGTGGCGTCCGCCGATTATCTGGACAAGTGCGGGGCCGTTCGCGAGCCGGATGATCTGAACAAGGCGGACGGCATCCTGATCCGCTCGCCGCAGACCGGCCGCGTGCGTTCCTGGCCGCTGACCAGTCGCGAGCAGGATCACTCGCCGCTGACCCTGCGCCCGCGCATGACCATGACCGACTCCGAAGCGGCCTGCGCTGCGGCCGAGCAGGGGTTGGGTATCGCCTTGGTGAGCATGCCGTTCGCCGTGCCCTACCTGCAGCGCGGCAGCCTGCTGCGGGTGCTGCCTGACTGGTACGTGGATGACGGCAATATTTCGCTGTATTACGCCCAGCACAAACTGCTGCCGGGCAAGACCCGGGCGTTTGTCGATTTCATCCTGGAGCAGTTTTCCGAACAGGGGCTGGCGCGGCGGTTCGACGCGTTGGCCTGAGTGTTACCAGGCGCTGACGACTTCCTGAACCTGCCGGCCATTGCCCAGCACCAGGGTGATTTCATCACCTTCGAATTTGCCCAGCAGTTGCTGGCCCAGTGGCGAGCGCGGGGTGATCACGGTGACTTTCGATGGTCCCGTGCCGATCTGCAGACCGGCCGCTTCCGGCCCGAGAAACAGCAACTGCTGATGGCCTTGAGCGTCTTCCAGTTGCACCAGATTGCTGATCTGGATGCCACGCTCGGGGTCGTAATCACGCATCGTCAGTTGCTGATACGCCTTGCACGCCTGACGAATCTCTTCCATGCGTCGGGCCTGGCCGGTGGCAAGGTAGGAGGCTTCCAGGCTCAGGGTGTCGTACTTGTTCTCGGCGATGTTTTCTTCCGCCGTGGCCGTTTCATAGGCGGTCTGGGCAGCGCGCTGGATCATGTCCAGGTCAATCTCCAGGCGCTCGATGATGGCTTTCAGCAAATCGGTCTTGTTCATTTCAGCGGCAGAACTCAAGGACATTGGCCCGGCTTTTCTCGTTAGGGGCGGTGCGGTCCTGTTGCAGCCAGAACTGGCACCTGGGGTTGGACAGGTTGCGCGGGTTTTCCTCGGCATGCCTCTGCGCATCATCGATCTGCTGGGTGCGCAGGGCTTGCTGGTACTGGTCGAACATCTGGTTCTGTTCTGGCGATTGTTCCTGCGCGCCCGGCAGGCGGGCCGGTGCAGGCAAGCGGGCTGGCGCGGCGGGTGGTGGTGTTGCGGGCTGGCTGATCACTGCGGCCAGCGGCTCATGCAGGGACGGCACAAATTGCCAGGCGGCCCACAACGTCAGGCCGATAGCGACAACGCCGAGCCACAGGCCCAGTGCCACGCCGAGGGCAAGCGGCAGGATCTTGTGGGAAATTTTCAATTCGCGACGACGCGCTCGGTAGGACATTGCAGCCTCCTGGCCAGGACAGGGACGGGATTGTCGCACGACAGAAGCTGGTTTCCGTTGCCGGCAACACTTTTGTCTGCGCTCGAATATCAGGACAATCGGCGATTATTCGTTTGCGGTGCAAGAGGTGCCTGATATGAAGCCGAGCTGGGATATCTTCTGCTGCGTCGTCGACAACTATGGTGACATCGGCGTCACCTGGCGCCTGGCCCGACAACTGGTGGCCGAGCATGGGCTGAAGGTGCGGCTGTGGGTCGATGAGTTGAACGCGTTCGCTCGCCTGTGTCCGGAAGCTGATCCGCAGGCGGAGCGGCAGTGTTGGGAGGGCGTGGAGGTTTGTCGCTGGGATGCCGAGTGGCAGCCGGTGGCGGTGGCCGATGTGGTGATCGGGGCGTTCGCCTGTCAGATTCCGCAGCCTTATATCGATGCGATGGTCCAGCGGGACAAGCCTGCATTGTGGTTGAACCTCGATTACCTCAGTGCCGAGGACTGGGTCGAAGGCTGTCATGGTCTGCCGTCGCCTCAGCCGAATGGCCTGCGCAAGGTGTTCTTCTTCCCCGGTTTCACCCCGCGCACTGGTGGTCTGCTGCGTGAAGCCGGTTTGCTGGAGCGGCGCGAGGCGTTCGAACAGGACGGGCGCGAGGCATTTTTGCAGCGGCTGGATATCGCACCTGAACCGGGAGCTCGCTTGCTGTCGCTGTTCGCTTATGAAAATCCGGGGCTGGCGAGCTGGCTGCAGGTGCTGTCCGAGGACAGCCGGCCCAACCATGTGCTGGTGCCGGAGGGGCGGGTGCTTGGCGATGTGCGCAACTGGCTGGGGCTGGACGAACTGGGGGTTGGCGAGGTGCATCGGCGCGGGGCGCTGACGGTGCAGATCCTGCCGTTCGTCCGCCAGGACGACTACGACCGGCTGCTCTGGAGCTGCGACTTCAACGCGGTGCGGGGCGAGGACTCCTTCGTCCGTGCGCAATGGGCGGGGCGGCCGCTGCTCTGGCATATCTATGTGCAGGAGGAGTACGCGCATTGGGAGAAGCTCGAAGCATTTCTCGATCTCTACACGCCGGGTTTGTCGGCCCCCGCGGCGGTGGCGCTGGTCGAGTTGTGGCGCGCCTGGAACATGGATCGCGATATGGGCGAGGCGTGGAAAGCGCTGTTGCAACACTGGGACGAACTGGCCGCTCATGCCCGTAAATGGTGCTCGGAACAGGCCGCTGGACCGGACCTTGCCACGACGCTGGTACAGTTTTACCGAAATTGGATATGATATGCGGCCTCGATTTTTATAAATCCATCCAAATTCGGATACTTCGTAATGAAAACTGGTAAAGAGCTGAAACCCGGTACCGTACTGCGGATCGACAACGACCCGTGGCTGGTGCAAAAAGCTGAGTTCACCAAATCGGGTCGTAACAGCGCGATCATGAAGACCAAGCTGAAGAACCTGCTGACCGGCTACAAGACTGAAACCGTCTACTCTGCCGATGACAAGCTGGACGACGTGATCCTGGATCGCAAAGAAGCGACCCTGTCGTTCATCAGCGGTGACACCTACACCTTCATGGACACCACCGACTACACCATGTACGAGCTGAACGCCGAAGACATCGAGGCCGTTCTGCCGTTCATCGAAGAAGGCATGACCGACGTCTGCGAAGCCGTGTTCTTCGAAGACCGTCTGGTTTCGGTTGAACTGCCGACCACTATCGTTCGCCAGGTTGACTACACCGAAGGTTCCGCCCGTGGCGACACTTCCGGCAAGGTCATGAAACCTGCCAAGCTGAAGAACGGTACCGAATTGAGCGTTGCTGATTTCATCGAAATCGGCGACCTGATCGAGATCGACACCCGCGAAGGTGGTTCCTACAAGGGCCGCGCCAAGTAAGACTGGCGGCTTCGCAAAAAACCCGGCCTTGGCCGGGTTTTTTTATGCCTGGAAAACGCTTCAGACACTGACGTGCAAGCGCACATCGACATTGCCGCGAGTGGCGTTGGAGTACGGGCACACCTTGTGTGCGGCGTCCACCAGAGCCTGGGCGTCAGCGTGTTCCAGGCCGGGCAGGCTGATACGCAGGTCGATGTCGAGACCGAAACCGCCTTCGATCTGGCCGATGCCCACTTCCGCAGTGATCGCAGCATCTGCTGGCAGTTGGCGTTTGCCTTGTGCTGCAACGAACTTCAGCGCGCCGATGAAGCAGGCCGAGTAACCGGCGGCAAACAGTTGCTCGGGGTTGGTTGCTGCGCCGCCGGCACCGCCGAGTTCCTTGGGCGTAGCCAGTTTCACGTCGAGGATACCGTCGTTGGAAACGGCACGGCCGTCGCGGCCACCGGTGGAGGTTACGTGTGCGATGTAGAGCGATTTCATGGAGGTGTCCTCTAACGTTGATCGTGTGTGGCGTCGTGTGTGGCGCCGTCTGGGTACGGAGATAAAATTAGTTCACAAATATTTAGTGCGCAAGATAAATTTCCGAATTTTTCCCAACGGTCGTTGCGACGGGGCTGGTCATCAGGCCAGAAACCCCTTCGCAGAGCGGTCAGAGACTTTTTTGCAGGTTGTCGCGCAGCTCCAGCAATTGCGCCTGCAGGGCCTTGAGGCGTTCGACCGACTGACCGCTGGCGCCGAGAATGCAATGCGGCACGCGGCGGGCCTGTTCCTGCAAGGCGCGCCCGGCATCGGTGAGTTCGACGATCACCACGCGCTCGTCTTCGCGGCTGCGGGTGCGCTTGAGCAGGCCCTCGGCTTCCAGGCGCTTGAGCAGCGGGGTGAGGGAGCCGGGATCGGTGAGCAGGCGATGGCTGATCTCGCCGACGGTCAACGCGTCCTGTTCCCACAGCACCAACATGGCCAGGTACTGTGGATAAGTCAGTCCCAGCTCGTTCAGCAGTGGCTTGTAGACCTTGGTCATCAACAAGGAGGTGGAGTGCAGGGCGAAGCACACCTGATTGTCGAGCAGCAACTCGTCGCAGTTGTCGGAGGCTTTGGTGTCAGCGTTCATGCAAATCCTTTTCTTCGGTGGACCCTTGGATGTTAGCACGCAAGATTTTAGTGCGATCGCCAGCTCAGTTCGCTCTGTAGGGCCAGATCCCAGGGCGGAACCGGGCTGAAGCGGCTCTTGAGGAATTCGAGCAGCAAACGGCTCCGAGAGTTCGTTTCATGTTCCAGGCGCAGTGCGTAGATGCCACTGGTTTCGGCTTGCGGCAGGCCGTTTTCGCAGAACAGCGGCAGCAATTCGCCGCGCAGCAGGTACTCGCTGACCAGCCAGGTGGGCAAGTGGGCGATGCCGAGGCCGGCGAGGGCGCCGAACAACAGGGTTTCCGCGTTGTTGGCGGTCATGCGCATGCGCGAGGGGCGGAACACCCGCATCTGGCCGTCCACCTCGAAGCGCCAGGCAAACGGCGGGGCCAGGCCGTCCCAGTCCAGGCCGTCGTGTTGTACCAGTTCGAGCGGGCTGGCCGGCACGCCGCGTTGACGCAGGTAGGCCGGACTGGCGCAGGCGATGCGCACCATGTACGCCAATGGCGTGGCCACCAGCCGGGTGTCGGCCAGCGGGCCGGCGCGCAACACCAGATCTACCTCGCCCAAGTGGGAGCCGTGCATGTCGACGAAACTGTCGATCAGGCGTAACTGCACGTCCAGGCCCGGGTAGGCGACCAGGAAATCGGCGATCGCCGGCGCCAGGTGCCGGCGCCCGAAGGCTGCGGGGGCGTCCATGCGGATCAGGCCTTCCGGCGCATTGCTGAGCGACACCGCTTCGGCCCGGGCCAGCCGCAGTTCTTCGACGATGCGTCGGGCCCGCTCGGCGAAGGCGACGCCGGCCGGGGTCGGGCGTACCGCGTGGGTGCTGCGCACGAACAGGCGGCTACCGACCGCGTTTTCCAGATTGTCGATGCGTCGCGCTACTGCCGACGGCGTCAATGGATGGCGGCGGGAGGCGGCGGAAAAGCTGCTGGTTTCCAGCACATCGAGGAACAGAGTGAGCTGTTCGGTCAGGGCATCAGGGTTCATCAGTGGGCTCGCTTATGCGAAATCGGCAAAGCCATTGTGCGTTGCTGTGCGTTTCCCCGCTAGACCGGTCCCGGTAGCATGCCGCGATTGGTTATTGAATCGAGGCCGGCATGATCGAGTGGTTGATGTATATCGTCCTGGGCGCAGCTCTGGGCACGGTGGGAGGGTTGTTCGGCATTGGTGGTGGTCTGATCGCGATTCCAGCGTTGGGCGTGTTGTTCGGCCTGGATCAGCAACTCGCCCAAGGCACGGCGTTGGTGATGGTGGTGCCCAATGTGATGCTGGCGCTGTGGCGCTATCACCAGCGCAACCGCATTGAGTTGCGCCATGCGTTGCCGCTGGCCGCCGCCGGTTTTGTCTTCGCCTGGCTCGGGTCGATCTGGGCGGTGGGGCTGGACGCGAGGGCGATGCGCATTGGTTTCGTGGCGTTTCTGGTTGCCCTGGCAGCCTGGAATCTGTTGCGGATGTTCCTGCGCAGCAAGCCAGCGTCCAGTGAACTGCGCCATCCGTGGCCATGGCTGGGCGTGCTCGGCAGTTTTTCCGGGGTGATGGGCGGTCTGTTCGGCGTGGGTGGCGCAGTGGTGGCGACTCCGGTGCTGACCAGCGTTTTCGGCACTACTCAGGTGGTCGCTCAAGGCCTGTCGCTGGCGCTGGCACTGCCCAGTACCGCCGTGACCCTGTTCACCTACGGCGTGCACCAGCATGTCGACTGGGCCATGGGCATTCCGCTGGCAGCCGGCGGCCTGCTCAGCATCAGTTGGGGCGTGAAACTGGCCCACGCCATGCCGGAAAAAGTTCTGCGCTCGCTGTTTTGCGGCTTCCTGGTGGTCTGCGCGTTGATGCTGGGGTTCAAGATCTGATCGCTGCTGCTGCAAGAAAATGAGTCGCCGCCCCGGTGTTCCGCGGCTACTGTAGTGGGCCTGTTCACAAGGAGTCAGGCATGCCCACCGCGCAGTCCTTTTCGCTGAGCCAGGCGCGACGCCTGGCACTCACCGCCCAGGGATTCTCCCGCCCGCCGCTTGGCCAACCGCCGGGCACCGCGCAACTGGCGCGCATGCTGCGGCGTTTGGGCGTGGTGCAGATCGATTCGGTCAACGCGCTGGTGCGCTCCCACTACCTGCCGCTGTTTTCCCGTCTGGGCGATTATTCCTCTGAAACCTTCGATCAATTGGCCTGGGGCCGTGGCCGTCAGCGCAAGCTGTTCGAGTATTGGGGGCATGAAGCGTCGTTGCTGCCGCTGGAACTGTATCCGCTGCTGCGCTGGCGCATGCAGCGCTCGCGTCAGGGCCAGGGCATCTATCGGCAACTGGCGGAATTCGGTCTCGAACAGCAGGCGACTATTGCTCGGGTGCTCGCCGCGGTAACCGAGCAGGGCGCGCTGGGCGCCGGCAGCCTCTCGACTCGCCAGGAGCGCGCCGGGCCGTGGTGGGACTGGAGCGCTGAAAAGCTCGCGCTGGAATGGCTATTCGCCGCTGGCGAGGTCACCGTCGCCGGCCGTCGCGGCTTCGAGCGGCTTTACGATCTGCCGGAACGGGTGCTGCCGGCGTCGTTGCTCGCGCAGCCGGTTCCCGATGAAGCCGAGGCCCAGCGCGGTTTGCTGTTGCACGCTGCACAGGCGCTGGGCGTGGCGACCGAGAAAGACCTGCGTGACTACTTCCGCCTCTCGCCCGCCGACAGCCGTCAGCGTCTGCACGAACTGGTCGAGGACGGTCGCTTGCAGCGTTGCCAGGTTCAGGGCTGGTCCCAGTCGGCTTACTGCCTCGATCGCCCGCGCATACCGCGCAAGGTCGAAACCAGTGCCTTGCTGTCGCCTTTCGACTCGTTGGTGTGGGAGCGTGACCGCACCGAACGGCTATTCGATTTCCGCTACCGGCTGGAAATCTACACCCCGGCGCACAAGCGCGTTTACGGCTATTACGTGTTGCCGTTCCTGCACCACGAACGGATTGCCGCGCGGGTTGATTTGCGCGCCGAACGTGCGCACCAGCGTCTGGCTGTGTACGCGTTGCACGAGGAACAACAGGGGCTGGATGAGCAGGGGATAGAGGCCCTGGCCGTCAGTCTCTGGCGACTGGCAGGCTGGCTGGGCCTGGAGCGGGTGCAGATCAATTGTGCCCGGGCCGGCACCGCGCGTTTGCGCGCAGCGCTGGCCCGGGTCGAACTCAGCGGCGAACCTGCTTGAGGGTTTCGGCGATGAGGAATGCCAGCTCCAGCGACTGATCGGCGTTCATCCGCGGGTCGCAATGGGTGTGGTAGCGGTCGGACAGGGCATCTTCGGTGATCGGCCGGGCGCCGCCGATGCATTCGGTGACGTTCTGCCCGGTCATCTCGATATGGATGCCGCCTGCATGGGTGCCCTCGGCCTGGTGCACCTGGAAGAACTGCTTCACCTCGCTGAGAATCTGCGCGAAGTCGCGGGTCTTGTAGCCGCTGCTGGCCTTGATCGTGTTGCCGTGCATCGGGTCCGAGCTCCACAGCACCTGGCGACCTTCGCGCTCGACGCTGCGGATCAGCCCCGGCAGGTGATCGCCGACCTTCTCCGCGCCCATACGCACGATCAGGTTCAGCCGGCCCGGGTCGTTGCTGGGGTTGAGGATGTCGATCAGGCGGATCAGGTCTTCGGTATTCATGCTCGGGCCGACCTTGACCCCGATCGGGTTGTTCACCCCGCGCAGGAATTCGACATGGGCGCCGTCCAGCTGGCGCGTGCGGTCGCCGATCCAGAGCATGTGCGCCGAACAGTCGAACCAGTCGCCGGTGAGGCTGTCCTGGCGCACGAAAGCCTCTTCGTAATTCAGCAGCAGCGCTTCGTGGGCGGTGAAGAAGCTGGTCTCGCGCAGTTGCGGCGAGCTGTCCATGCCGCAGGCGCGCATGAACGCCAGGGTTTCGTCGATGCGGTCGGCCAGTTGGCTGTATTTCTCGGCAAGGGCCGAGTTGGCGATGAAGTCCAGGTTCCACTTGTGCACCTGGTGCAGGTCGGCGAATCCGCCCTGGGCAAAGGCGCGCAGCAGGTTGAGGGTGGCGGTGGCCTGGTGGTAGGCCTGCAGCAGACGCTCGGGGTCGGGCACCCGGCTTGGCTCGTCGAAGCCGATGCCGTTGACGATGTCGCCGCGGTAGGCGGGCAGGGTGATGCCGTTGATGGTTTCGTCATTGGCCGAGCGCGGCTTGGCGAACTGTCCGGCCATGCGCCCGACTTTCACCACCGGGCAGCCGGCGGCGAAGGTCATGACGATCGCCATCTGCAGCAGCACCTTGAAGGTGTCGCGGATTTTCGCCGCCGAAAACTCGGCAAAACTCTCCGCGCAGTCACCGCCTTGCAGCAGGAAGGCCCGGCCCTGGGTGACTTCGGCGAACTGCCGGCGCAGCTCGCGGGCTTCCCCGGCGAAGACCAGCGGCGGGTAGCTGGCCAGGGTCTGTTCGACCTTGAGCAGGCGCGCGGCGTCGGGGTAGGTCGGTTGTTGCTGGATCGGCAAGGCGCGCCAGCTATCGGGACTCCAGGGTTGGCTCATCACAGGCTCTGTCTTGTTATCGCAAAGAAGCGGAAAGGTCTGCCGCCATGCTATCACCAGGCACACGCCTTGTTGCACTGGACACATTGGCGGACAATGGCGCCTTTTGCTTGGGCACGCAGGTTGCCGGGAGACAGCATGACAGACCGGGAAGAGCGGCTGCTGGCGCAGGTCCACGATCAATTCGGCACCATCAGTGTGTTCGAGGTCGAGGACTACCGCTTTCTCGAATTCGGCGAAGCGATCGAGCAAAGCTGCGTCTTTACCGCTGACCCGAGCTGGCTGGAATACGACTACACCCGCGCCATGTTCATTGGCGCGCTGTGCCATGAGCTGCCGGAAAGCGCGCTGTTTCTCGGCCTCGGTGCCGGCACGCTGACCCAGGCCTGCCTGAAGTTCCTGCCGCTGGAGGACGTCGAGGCCATCGAGCTGCGTCCCGACGTGCCGCGCCTCGCCATCGAATACCTCGGTCTGGATGACGACCCGCGTCTGTATATCCGCGTCGGTGATGCGATGGAACTGCTGCCAACTGCGGAAATGGCTGACCTGATTTTCGTCGATCTCTACACTGACCACGGCCCGGGCGTTGCGCATCTGGCCTGGAGCTTCCTGGAAAACTGTCAGAAACATCTGAATCCGGGCGGCTGGCTGGTGATCAACCAGTGGGCCGGCGATGACGGCAAGCCACTGGGCGCGGCACTCCTGCGCGGGCTCTACCATCGTCATTACTGGGAGCTGCCGGTGAAGGAGGGCAATGTGATCCTGCTGGTGCCGGCCGACCTTGACCAGACCCTTGACCAGGCCGGCCTGCGGGCCCGCGCCGAGGCCCTGGCGCCGCGCCTGGGCTACTCGCTGCAACCGTTGATCGAGGTGATTCGTCCGGCATCCTGAATAAAACGTTTCAGCTATCAGCCCCAGTGTCAGGCACTCCTGGGGCCTTGGAGTTCGGCAAGGCTTGTCGTTCCAAGGCTTGCGCTCGTCGTTTTCCGAAAAAAGGTCTCACGGAGGCGACAAAATCGGGTATAGTGCGCGCCGGTCTTTCAACGGACCTCGTTCAAGTCGTGCAATTCCCGAAGTCAGCTTCGGCTGCGCGTCCGCATCGCGGACTCTTCTTGGACGTTCTTTTATCTTCAATCGTTTTCGCAAATCCCCGCCGACAAAGCTGCCAGGGTGACCTTCGGGTCTTACAAGGCATGTGCAGCTTTGGAGCATGGGTCTTTGCGGATGCACTTAGAGGCAGACCCATGACCCAGGAAATCGGCGGCTTCGCCGCTCTCAATCTTCACCCAAGTATTGTTGCCGCCGTAATCGCTACTGGCTACGAAGAGCCTTCGGCCATTCAGCAACAATCCATCCCGATCATTCTCGCCGGTCATGACATGATCGGCCAGGCGCAGACCGGTACCGGCAAAACCGCCGCTTTCGCTCTGCCCATCCTGAATCGTATCGACCCGAGCAAGCGCGAGCCGCAAGCCCTGATCCTGGCGCCAACCCGTGAGTTGGCGCTGCAAGTAGCCACCGCTTTTGAAACCTACGCCAAGCAGATGCCGGGCGTTACCGTGGTGGCTGTATATGGTGGTGCCCCGATGGGCCCACAACTCAAAGCAATCCGCAACGGCGCGCAAATCGTCGTCGCTACCCCTGGCCGTCTGTGCGACCACCTGCGTCGCGACGAGAAAGTCCTGGCTACCGTGAACCACCTGGTTCTCGACGAAGCCGACGAAATGCTGAAACTGGGCTTCATGGATGACCTGGAAGTCATCTTCAAGGCCATGCCGGAAAGCCGTCAGACCGTTCTGTTCTCGGCCACCCTGCCGGCCTCGATCCGTGCCATCGCCGAGCGCCACCTGCGCGAGCCGAAGCACGTCAAGATCCAGACCAAGACCCAGACCGTAACTGCCATCGAGCAGGCTCACCTGATGGTCCACGCCGACCAGAAGGTTTCCGCCGTCCTGCGTCTGCTGGAAGTCGAGGAATTCGACGCGCTGATCGCTTTCGTGCGCACCAAGCAGGCCACCCTGGATCTGGCGAGCGCTCTTGAAGCCAAAGGCTACAAGGCTGCTGCACTGAACGGTGACATCGCCCAGAACCAGCGTGAGCGCGTTATCGACTCGCTCAAGGATGGTCGCCTGGACATCGTCGTCGCTACCGACGTCGCTGCCCGTGGTCTGGACGTACCGCGCATCACTCACGTGTTCAACGTTGACATGCCGTACGACCCGGAATCCTACGTTCACCGTATCGGCCGTACTGGCCGTGCCGGTCGCGAAGGCCGTGCCCTGCTGCTGGTCACTCCACGTGAGCGCCGCATGCTGCAGGTGATCGAGCGTGTTACCGGTCAGAAAGTTGCCGAAGTTCGCCTGCCGAACGGTCAGGCCGTTCTTGATGCCCGCATCAAGAAACTGACCAACAGCCTGGCGCCGCTGGTTGCTGACGCTGAATCGACCCATGGTGATCTGCTGGATCGCCTGACCGCCGATATCGGTTGCAGCCCACGTGCCCTGGCCGCTGCGCTGCTGCGCAAGGCCACCAACGGTCAGGCCCTGACCCTGGAAGCTGTAGAGAAAGAGCAGCCGCTGGTTCCGACCTCCGCTCCGCGCGAGCGTACCGGTGAGCGTTCGGAGCGTGGCGAGCGTGAGCGTCGTGCGCCGATCCCGCTGGGTGAAGGCCGTGCGCGTTGCCGTACCGCTCTGGGTGCTCGCGACGGTATCGCCGCGAAGAACCTGCTGGGCGCGATCCTCAACGAAGGCGGCTTGGCCCGTGAAGCTATCGGTCGCATCCAGGTGCGCGACAGCTTCAGCCTGGTTGAACTGCCGGAAGATGGTCTGGAGCGTCTGCTGACCAAGCTCAAGGACACCCGCGTTGCCGGCAAGCAGTTGAAGCTGCGCCGTTATCGCGAAGACTGATCCGCGAGTGAATAAAAAATCCCCGACTGGTTCGGGGATTTTTTTTGCCTGTGAGATGACGGAAGGTTGGGCAAGGTCAATCGAAGCGGTAGATGTCCATTCCCAGCGCACCTAGCGTAAAGCCCTGGTGTTCGATGCCGAATCGTTCACCCGCGGCCCGGGCGAAGTACAACGGCAGCAAGTGCTCATCGCTCGGATGGTTGCGCACGGCAAAGGGCGCCTGGCGCCGATAGTCGAGCAGAGCGGCGCTATCATTGGCTGTCAGTTTTTCCACCATCCAGTCACGAAACGCCAGCGCCCAGGGCGCGGCGCCGTTATCCCTGGCGCGCCAGTCCAGCTCGCCCAGGTTGTGAGTGATGCTGCCGGAGCCGATCAACAACACGCCTTCTTTCCGCAGCGGGGCCAGGGCACGACCCACGCGCTCCTGGAAGGCCGGGCCGAGCAGGCTGGGCAGGGAAACCTGCACCACCGGAATATCGGCCGCCGGGTACATCAGCGACAGCGGTACCCAGGCACCGTGGTCGAACGGGCGCTTTGGATCGAGGCCGGTGGGCAGGCCGGCGTCTGCAAGCATCGCGACCAGGCGCTCAGCCAGTACGGGCTCGCCGGGCGCCGGGTACTGCACGGCGTACAGCGCTTGTGGAAAACCACCGAAGTCATGCCAGGTGGCGGGATTTGGGGCGCTGGTCACCCAGAGGTCGTGGCTTTCCCAGTGTGCCGACACCACCACGATGGCTTTTGGCCGAGGCAGTTCGGCAGTCAGCCGGGCCAGGGCCGGACCGCTTTCGCCCGGTTCCAGGGCCAGCATGGGGGATCCGTGGGAAATGAACAGGCTGGGGAGCATCTCGGAAGTCCTGAGGGTTATGATGGCCACCATCTTCAGGCAGATCATTGATCTAAATCTAATATAAGTTTTCGCAGTATTTGATCGAATTATTCGAGGTCGGCATGCACGCGGATTTTTGGCACAAGCGCTGGGAGCGCAACCAGATCGGTTTCCATCAGGAGCAGGTCAATTCCTATCTGGCGCAGTACTGGCCGTCACTGGGTATCAACGCCGGTGGGCGGGTGCTGGTGCCGCTGTGTGGCAAAAGCCTGGATCTGGCCTGGCTGGCGGGGCAGGGGCTGCGGGTGCTGGGGGTGGAGTTGTCGCAGCGTGCCGTGGAGGACTTTTTTGCCGAGCAGCAACTGGAGCCTGAGCGCTTCGAGCATGGCGCCTTCACTTGCTATCGCAGTGAAGGCATCGAGCTCTGGTGCGGAGACTTTTTCCAGTTGAGCGCCGCCGATGTGGCTGATTGCGTCGGCCTGTACGACCGCGCCGCGCTGATCGCCCTGCCGCCAGAGATGCGTGAGCGTTATGCCGCTCATCTGGCGACGATCCTGCCCGCTGGTTGTGGCGCCGTGCTGGTGACCATGGACTACGATCAGTCGCAGCTGGACGGGCCTCCGTTCGCCGTCACCGATGAGGAGGTGCGGAGACTGTACACGCCGCGCTGGCAGATCCTCGCCGAGGACGAGCAGGACATTCTCGGTCAGAGTTGGAAGTTTCTGCAGGCGGGTGTCAGTCGTTTGCTGGAGCGGGTTTACGTGCTGCGGGGCTGAATCGGCAGTGAAAAAAAGGGCGACCCTTGTGGTCGCCCTTTTTCGTTGCGGTGTCGCTTAGCCGCGACGGCGCAGTGCTTCGATGCGTTCTTCCAGCGGCGGGTGGCTCATCAGCAGGCCAGCCAGACCCTGCTTCAGACCGCCATTGATACCGAAGGCGTTCAGGGTGCTTGGCATTTGCACCGGTATGCCCTGTTCCGAGCGCAGGCGTTGCAGCGCGCTGATCATCGCGCCCGTGCCGGCGAGTCGGGCACCTGCGTCGTCGGCGCGGTATTCGCGTTTGCGCGAGAACCACATGACGATGATGCTGGCGAGGATGCCCAGGATCAGTTCGGCAACGATGGTCGCGACATAGTAGGCAATGCCCTGGCCTTCTTCGTTCTTGAAGATCACCTTGTCGACGAAGTTGCCGATGATCCGCGCGAAGAACATCACGAAGGTGTTCACCACGCCTTGCACCAGCGCCATGGTCACCATGTCGCCGTTGGCGACGTGGCCGATCTCGTGGGCCAGCACTGCACGGACTTCGTCGCGCGAGAAGCGCTCCAGCAAGCCCTGGCTGACCGCGACCAGCGCGTCGTTGCGGTTCCAGCCGGTAGCGAAGGCGTTGGCCTCGTAGGCCGGGAAGATACCCACCTCCGGCATCTTGATACCGGCATTGCGCGACAGCTCCTCGACGGTCTGCAGCAGCCATTGCTCATGACCGGTGCGCGGCTGGGTGATGATCTGGGTGCCAGTGCTCATCTTCGCCATCCACTTCGAGATGAGCAGCGAGATCAGCGAGCCGGCGAAGCCGAACACCGCACAGAACACCAGCAGTTGATCGAGCTTGAGGTCAACCCCGTTTGCCGCCATGAACCCATTGAAGCCGAACAGGCTCAGGGTGATGCTGGCGACCAACACGACCGCAAGGTTAGTGGCCACAAACAGCAAAATGCGCATCATGGTTGTTACGTTCTCCTGACGGATAGATATGTAGCGTATGCGGGTATATAAGGTGCGCGCCTTTGGGATTCAACCGAGCGACTATTTCAAACTGTGTACATGTCAGGGAGACGGACACACCAATCCAACCCGCGGTCCAGAGCCGCAGGTAGGAAAGGGGGAAGTGATAGGGGAAAGTACCTGCGCCTTTTCAGACACAGGTATGACTGTAGGCTACTGCTGATAAGTCTTCAGGAAATTTCCGATGCGACCGATGGCCTGCTCAAGATCGTCGACGCGCGGCAAGGTCACCACGCGGAAGTGGTCCGGCCACGGCCAGTTGAAGGCGGTGCCCTGGACGATCAACAGTTTTTCCGAGAGCAGCAGGTCGAGGGCGAATTTCTCGTCGTTCAGGATCGGACAGACTTTCGGGTCGATCCGCGGGAACGCATAAAGCGCACCCATCGGCTTGACGCAACTGACGCCCGGGATGTCGTTGAGCAGTTCCCAGGTACGGTTGCGCTGTTCCAGCAGGCGGCCTTGCGGCAGGACCAGGTCGTTGATGCTCTGGTAACCGCCAAGGGCGGTCTGGATGGCGTGCTGGGACGGCACGTTGGCGCACAAACGCATGTTGGCCAGGATGTCGAGGCCTTCGATGTAGCTCTGGGCGTGCTGCTTGGGCCCGGAGATGATCAGCCAACCGGAGCGGAAACCGGCCACGCGGTAGGACTTGGACAGGCCGTTGAAGGTCAGGCAGAGCAGGTCAGGCGCCAGGGATGCGCTGCTGATGTGTATGGCTTCGTCGTAGAGGATCTTGTCGTAGATCTCGTCGGAGAACACCACCAGGTTGTGCTGGCGCGCCAGTTCAAGCATGCCCAGCAGCACTTCGCGAGAGTACACGGAGCCGGTGGGGTTGTTCGGGTTGATGATCACCATGGCCTTGGTGTTTGGGGTGATCTTGGCCTTGATGTCTTCCAGGTCAGGGAACCAGTCGGCCTGCTCGTCGCACAGGTAATGCACCGGCCGGCCGCCGGCCAGGCTGACCGCAGCGGTCCACAGCGGGTAGTCCGGGGCCGGGATCAGCACTTCGTCGCCATTGTTGAGCAGGGCCTGCATCGACATCACGATCAGTTCGGAAACGCCGTTGCCGAGGTAGATGTCCTCGATGCCGACACCGTCGATCTGCTTCTGCTGGCAGTACTGCATGACCGCCTTGCGGGCGCTGAACAGGCCTTTGGAGTCGCTGTAGCCCTGGGCGGTCGGCAGATTGCGGATCACATCCTGGAGAATTTCTTCTGGCGCCTCGAAGCCAAAGGGCGCGGGGTTGCCGATATTCAGCTTGAGGATACGATGGCCTTCCTCTTCCAGTCGCTTGGCGTGCTTGAGCACCGGGCCGCGAATGTCATAGCAGACGTTGGCGAGCTTGTTCGATTTGCTGACCTGCATGATGTGATCCCGTTTGGAAAAGATCGCCGCGCACTGCGCTTTGAAAAGGTTTGAAATGCGAGTAACGCGGGTGCCAGACTGACGCCTGAATTGAGGCGCAATAATACGTGCCACCCGTACAGACGAAAAGAAGCTGCACGGGCTTTTTGATTTGCCGAGGCCTGCACATGCAAAAGTTAGAGAAAACCCTTGAAGAATGGCGTGCGATGCTCGACCCCGATCAGTATCAGGTTTGTCGCCTGAAAGGTACCGAGCGCCCGTTCAGCGGCAAGTACAACGCGACCCGGACCGATGGCGTCTACCATTGCATCTGCTGCCAGGCCCCACTGTTCGATTCCAAGGCAAAATTCGACTCCGGCTGTGGCTGGCCGAGCTTCTACGAGCCGATCGAAGACAGCGCGATGATCGAGATACGTGATACCTCCCACGGGATGATCCGTACCGAAGTCACCTGTGCCCAGTGTGATGCCCATTTGGGTCATGTATTCCCCGACGGACCGCCACCCACCGGCCTGCGTTACTGCATCAACTCGGTGTGCCTGGACCTGGTACCGCGCTGAAAACGCGTTCATTCAATTAAGGAGCGATGTGAATGGCTGGTGAATTGCTGAATATCCCCTGCACCACCATCAAGGGTGAGCAGAAGACCCTGGCGGACTTTCCCGCCAAGGCGGTGTTGGTCGTCAATACCGCCAGCCAATGCGGTTTCACACCCCAGTACAAGGGGCTCGAAGCGCTTTGGCAACACTATCGCGAGCAGGGCCTGGTGGTGCTGGGTTTCCCTTGCAATCAGTTCGGCAAGCAGGAGCCGGGTGACGAGACGGCCATTTCGCAGTTCTGCGAGCTGAACTTCGGGGTCAGCTTCCCGCTGTTCAGGAAGGTCGACGTCAATGGCGCCGATGCCCATCCGCTGTTCGTCGAGTTGAAAAAGCGCGCGCCTGGCCTGTTGGGCTCGAAGGGGGTCAAGTGGAACTTCACCAAGTTCCTCCTCGATCCGCGAACCGGCACCGTCTCCCGTTATTCGCCCACCACCAAGCCTGATGCCCTGAGCGCCGATATCGAGGCGCTGCTCAAATAATGACCGGCGGCACCCAATGGTCGATCACGGCCAGCAGTTCCTCGCGGCGGAACGGCTTCGCCAGATAGTCGTTCATTCCCGCCGCCCGGCAGCGCTCGCGCTCTTCGGGCATGGCGTTGGCTGTGAGGGCCACGATCGGCAGGTTCGGCCAGCGTCCGCTTTGGCGGATGCGCCGGCTGGCTTCGTAGCCATCCATCACCGGCATGTTGCAGTCCATCAGTACCAGATCAAAACTCCCGTGTTCCAGTTGCTCCAGGGCATCGGCGCCGTGTGCGGCGACGCTCACCTCGCAGCCGAGCTTGCCCAGCATGCCCTTGGCCACCAGTTGGTTGACCGGGTTGTCCTCGACCAGCAGGATCCGTGCCCGGCGCACGCTGGCGGGTTTTTCGGCTTGTTTGGTGGGGGCGCCTTCATCGACGCGCGAAAGCACCCGGCGCAGTGCCTGATACAACGCGCTCCGGGCCAGGGGACGGGCCTGTTGCTGTAGCGGGGCGAGGCTGGTGGCCTGGTCGCCGGGCAGGAAATTGCCGTAGGCAGTGATCAGCAGGATTGGCGCCTTGATGGCCGGGCGCAGGCTCATCAGGCTGTCCAGATCGTCGGTAATCAGCAGGTCCGGGTTGCTGTCGCCAAGCTCGTCGATACGATCGTGCCGCTGATAATTCACGCCCCAGCGCGGCAGCAGGGTTTGCAGCAACTCGGCCAGCCCGCTGTTGGCGCTGCTGAGGGCGATCACGTTGCCGTGGAGGCGCTCGTAGGTGACGGCGCCGGTATGGCTCGGCAGTGGCAGTTCCGCGCTGAACTGGCTGCCGAAACCGCTTTCGGAACTGATGCTCAGGCGTCCCTGCATGGCTTCGCAGAGGTTGTTGGTCAGGGTCAGGCCCAGGCCTGTGCCGCCGTATTGGCGGGTAATTCCGGCGGCGGCCTGGATGAAGGGCTGGAAAATCCTGGTCTGGGCTTCCGGGGCGATGCCGATGCCGGTGTCACAGACATCGATGCGCACGCCGCCATTGTAGGTGCTCAGGCGCACATCCACCCGTCCGAAGCGGGTGAACTTGAGGGCGTTGGACAGCAGGTTGCTGACGATCTGCCTGACCCGGGTCGGGTCGCCGAGCACCATGGCGGGGAATGTCGGGTCGATCAGGCACGTCAGTTCGACGTTGGGCGCGGTGTTTTGCGACAGCAGGTTAGCGGTGTCTTCCACCAGGGCGCCGAGGTCGAAGGGGATTCGCTCCAGTTCAAGCTGGCCGGCGTCGAACTTGGACAGATCAAGAATATCGTTGAGCAACTCCACCAGCACCTTGCCCGAATCATGGGCGATGGCCAGTTGTTGACGTTGTTCGGCGTTGAGCGGGCTGTCCAGCGACAGCGCGATCATGCCGAGCAGGCCGTTCAGCGGTGTGCGGATTTCATGGCTCATATTGGCCAGGAAGGCGGCGCGGGCCTGGGCCATGTCCAGCGCGCGTCGTCGCGCGTCTTCCAGTTCCTCGTTGGACTGGCTCAGGCGCGTGTTGCTGGCCTTCAGTTCGTCGGTGCGGGCGGAAACAATGTTTTCCAGTTCGTTGAGGTATTCGGTCAGGCGGTTCTCGGCATTGCGCCGCTGCTTGATCTCGGTGGCCATGGTGACGAACTGCTGGTTGGCGACCTTGACCAGCACGCCGATCTCATCATGCTCATGGCCGACGGGGAAGGGCAGCTTGCCCTGGTTGGGGTCGTGCGGGTCACTGCTGCTCAGGGAACTGATCACCCGCACCAATGGCTTGGTCAGCATCATATAGAAGAGCGCGAGGAGAATGCCGGTCAGCACCAGGCTGCGCACGAAGCCGTTGAGCAGCGTCACTTCGGCCCGTTTGAGGAAGCGGCTGCCGAAGGCGAAGGTGTCGACATCCAGGTACAGCGTGCCGAGGTATTCGTCCGGCATGTGGCTGAGATACAGGCGATTCTTGAACTGGCGGTTGTTGCCAAACAGGAAGTCGCTGAAAACGCGGTAAGCGCTTTCCTGGCGAGGGCGCTGCATGTCGGCGAGGACCGTGTCGTTGTTGTCGACCAGTTGGGCGCGGATGATGGCGGGCGATTGCAGCAGGCCGAGGGTCAGCTCCTGGGCCAGCTCGGCGTCGATGTTGTAGGCGATGCGCGAAGCGGTGTTGTGGCTGATATCCAGCAATGCCTGCATCTCGCGGTTGATGGAGGCGTCTTCGCTGGCATAATCGATCCCGATCTGGATGAAACTGAGCAATGTCCCCAGGATGAAGCCGACGAGGACTGTCAACCGGGCTTGCTTGTACGACAGGCGATTGGTGAACTTGATATCCATGGTCCCGAGCCAGTTCCACATTCCATGCGCTGCGCAAGCATAGCCGATCAACCCCGGCTGCTGGCATGTACTGTCGCACATTCAGCTTGCTCCTTTTCGCCTGAATATGACTTGAGGAATTCTCGTGGACCCTCGTTTGACCGCATTTCTCGAACGTGCCGAAAGTGTCCTGGCCCGCCTCGAACCGCTGTTGCCGGCGCTGCGCCCGGAAATCGACTGGAGCCGCTGCCTGGCGGCGCGTTGGCAGCGCGATGGGCGCAGCGGTTACCTGTCGCCGCTGGAAGTGAGCCTGGACATTCGGTTGTCTGACCTGATCGGGGTCGATCAGCAGCGCGACCAGCTCGGGCGCAACACCCGCCAGTTTCTCGATGGCGTGCCCGCCAACCACGCGCTGCTGTGGGGCTCGCGCGGCACCGGTAAATCCTCGTTGGTCCGTGCGCTGCTGGCCGAGCACGCCGACGCCGGTTTGCGTCTGATCGAGATCGAGCGTGATCACCTCGCGGACCTGCCGCGGGTGGTGGAGCAATTGCACATGTTGCCGCAGCGTTTCGTGCTGTTCTGCGACGACCTGTCGTTCGAGGCCGGCGAGGGCGATTACCGGGTGCTCAAGAGCGTGCTGGACGGCTCGCTCGAACAGGCCCCGGATAATGTGCTGCTGTACGCCACCTCCAACCGCCGGCACCTGGTGCCGGAGAAACAGAGCGACAACGAAAACTGGAAGATGGTGGATGGCGAACTGCACCCCAGCGAGGCGGTAGAAGACAAGATCGCCTTGTCTGACCGTTTCGGCCTGTGGTTGTCGTTCTATCCGTTTACCCAGGAGCATTTCCTCAATGTGGTCGAGCACTGGATCCGCGAACTGGCCAAGGGGCCGGGTCTGGTCTGGGCGCGCGACGAGGACCTGGAAAAGGCCGCAATTCGCTGGGCAACCGGTCGCGGTAATCGAAATGGCCGCTGTGCCTACCAGTTCGCCCGCTACTGGGTCGGACTCAAACTGCTGGAGCAACACAAATGATCGACTTGAATGCGGCGGGAGCGGGGCTTGGCGGCTACGCGCTGCTGGCGGCGCAACTGGACGCCTTGCTCTCGGGCGAGCGTGACTTCATCGCCAATGCCGCACAGTTTTCCGCGTTCCTCTATAACCAGGTCGATGACCTGAACTGGGCGGGCTTCTACCTCAATCGCGATGGCGAACTGGTGCTGGGGCCTTTCCAGGGCCAGGTCGCCTGTGTGCGAATCGCTTTCGGCCGGGGTGTGTGCGGCGCCGCCGCTGCCAGTCTGCAGACCCAACGTGTCGAGGATGTCCATGCGTTTCCCGGGCATATCGCCTGCGACAGCGCGTCGAACAGTGAGTTGGTGATTCCTCTGGTCAAGGACGGGCGCCTGATTGGCGTGCTGGATCTGGACAGTCCGAAGCTCGCACGCTTTACCGTCGAGGATCAGGCGGGGCTGGAGCATCTGGCGGGGATTTTCCTGCAGGCGACCGATTGCTGATTGGCGATTGGCGGAAACGGAAGAGGGGCCATTGCGGCCCCTCTTTCTTTGTATCTGATGTTCTCAGTCGTAGATGACTTTCTTCTTCCAGTTTTCTTCTTCGTCCGTCTTCAGGCCTTCGGTCAGTGCGTTGACGTCGCTCTCGGTCGGCTCGATGGTGTCCAGCACCATGGCATTGGCGCGGGCCAGAAGCTTTTCCATGTATTCCAGTTGTTCGCGGTACTGCGCGGGCTCCGGCTGCTTGCGCAGGTATTGCACGCCGCGTTCGAAAGCGAGGCGGGCGTGCCCGGGCTGGTTTTGCTGCAAGGCGGCCTGACCCAGGTTATTGAAGAACTCGATATGCAGCTTGACCAGGATGTGGCGGATTTCCTTGACCCAGTACTTGGCTTCGTTGGTGGCCAGGAAGCCTTCCTGGCAGGCGCGTACGACCTGGCTGTGCAGAGCTTCCAGAAGGAAGCGGATATCCTTGGCGCGGGCTTCGGTCTGGATCGGGCCGGGCGGGTTGCTGACCGGCAGCGATTCGCCCTGGGCGATCAGGGCTTCCAGCTCGGCGATACGGCTCTGGATATTGCTGTTGTGCTTGTCCAGCGACAGTTGGCGCTGGTTGAGGTTGAGTTCAAGGCGAGTCAGCAGCAGCTTGAGCGCCGGCGTCATCAACTGGCCCGGGAACGTTTCGGTGATCTCGCCACAACGCCGCAAGCGTTCGGCCAGCTCGACTTTCAGTCGCGCCCGCTCCAGCTTGTTGTTCTCGACTACGTTATTCAGATAGCCGATCACGATGAGTAAGGCGATACCCGCCACGATAAGCAGGGTAATCAATAGTGGTGTCACCGTTCACGCCTCGTCAGTCAGGGTTACCGATTGAGTGTAGTGGCTTCCCTATTGCCCGGATAGAGCAGTTTGGCGGAAGCCGGAGGAGGATTGATGGCAATTTGCCCTGTGTCACACTTGGGCAATTGTTTTACCGTCCTTTCCTCTATCGGCAGCGACGGCTGGAAGAATAGGGCGGGCGGCTTGCCCGGGCGGTCCTAAACACGGCGAAGTCATTGATTTAAATAAATTTCTAATTGGGGGTTGACGACCTTTCAAAGCATCCCTAGAATGCGCGCCACTTGCAGCGTAAAGCACACAGCGAAACGCGGCAGGGAGTGAAGTTGTAGCGTGTCCCCTTCGTCTAGTGGCCTAGGACACCGCCCTTTCACGGCGGTAACAGGGGTTCGAGTCCCCTAGGGGACGCCAATGCGGGAATAGCTCAGTTGGTAGAGCACGACCTTGCCAAGGTCGGGGTCGCGAGTTCGAGTCTCGTTTCCCGCTCCAGTTTACAAAGGCGTTGCTTAACGGCAGGGCTTGTAAAGAAATCCAGGGTTCAATCTTCAGGATTAAACTCTGGTCACTGAAACATGCGATGCATGTTTTGGGCAGAGTCCCCTTCGTCTAGTGGCCTAGGACACCGCCCTTTCACGGCGGTAACAGGGGTTCGAGTCCCCTAGGGGACGCCAATATGCGGGAATAGCTCAGTTGGTAGAGCACGACCTTGCCAAGGTCGGGGTCGCGAGTTCGAGTCTCGTTTCCCGCTCCAAATATGGTGCTACAGGATTCAATCGAGTCCTGTAGCCAAGAAAAAAGGACCTTCGGGTCCTTTTTTCGTTTCTGCGGAAAAATCCATTCACGTCCAGCGGGCCCGAAAGCGGGCTTCGTCGTTGTGTGCCATCAAGCATTCAGGCAAAAAAAACGCCGCTTCAATGAGCGGCGTCTTTATCAGTGCTTGCTGTCGTTGAGCGACATGCTCAGCAGTTGTTTTTCCTGGTTCCAGTCAAACGGCTCTTCATTCTGTTCGGCATCGTAGCGGCGTTCTTCCAGGGCCTGGTACAGGTCCAGTTCGTCGTCCGGCATGAAATGCAGGCAATCACCGCCAAAGAACCACAACAGGTCGCGCGGTACCAGGTGGGCGATCTGTGGATAACGTTGAATGACCTGGCACATCAGGTCCTGGCCCAGGTACTGGCTTTCCAGCGGATCGTGGGGCAGTTGCTCCAGCAGATCGTCGAAGCGTTCGAGGAACAGGCCGTGACTTTCCTCCGGCACTTGTTCGGCTTCGCCCAGGGCGACGAGGATGCTGCGCAGGTGGTTGAGCAGGGCGAGATGGTAGTCCAGGTGTGCATTGGCCATGCTGGCGATCCTCTAAAGCAAAAACGGGCGCGGGAGTATACGGCTCCCGACGCCCGATGTCCCGGTCGGATTGTGCTCAGCGCACCTTGCCTTCGACAGGCAACAACTCCTCCTTGGCGAAGGCATCGACGTCGATCACGCGTCTGCGTGCGGTTTCGGCGGCGTGCAACTGACTGGCTTGCTCGGCATCAAGGACGCCCGCTCGCACGGCCGCGTCGATCAACGGTTCGCCGGCCTCCACGGTCAGTTCGCCATTTTTCAGGGCGTGGCGTAACTGTTTGTGCAATGCGGCGCTGTCGGCAAGCAGTTGGCAGGCGTGCTGCAGGGCACCCACCGGATCCTGCGCATCGGTCGGGCGATAACAGCCGGCGAGCAAGGCTTCCAGGGTCGGATCGCCGGCGGCGCGGCCGATCAGTGCGGCGATTTCCGCGTCCAGTTCATCGCTGGGGCCGGTATGGCGCCGGCCGAAGGGGAACACGATCAGCCGCAAGGCGCCGCCGAGCAGGCGACTCGGGAAGTTATCAAGCAGGCGGTCCAGAGCTTTCTCCGCCTGGCCGAGGCTTTCTTCCATGGCCCAGCGCAGCAGCGGTTGCAGGTGTTCCGGTGAATTCAGGTCGTGATAACGCTTGAGCGCCGCCGAACTCAGGTACAGATGACTGAGGACATCGCCCAGCCGTGCGGACAATCGTTCACGCCGCTTCAGCTCGCCGCCCAGCAGCATCATGCACAAATCCGCCAGCAGGGCGAAGGCCGCGGCCTGGCGATTGAGTGCGCGGAAATAGCCCTGGCTCAGAGCGTCACCCGGCGTTTTTTCAAAATGCCCCAGCCCAAGCCCGAGCACCAGCGTGCTGGCAGCATTGCCCACGGCGAAACCGATATGCCGCAGCAGCAAGGTGTCGAATTCCTTGAGCGCCTGCTCATGGTCTTCCCGTCCCGCCAGCGCCATTTCCTTGAGAACGAACGGATGGCAGCGAATTGCACCCTGGCCGAAGATCATCAGGTTGCGCGAGAGAATGTTCGCGCCTTCGACCGTGATGAAGATCGGCGCGCCTTGCCAACTGCGCCCCAGGTAATTGTTCGGGCCCATGATGATGCCCTTGCCGCCATGGATATCCATGGCGTGCTGGATGCATTCGCGGCCGCGCTCGGTCAGGTGGTACTTGAGGATCGCCGAGAGTACCGACGGCTTCTCGCCAAGGTCCACGGCTTTGGCGGTCAGAATGCGCGCGCTGTCCATCAGCCAGGCGTTGCCGCCGATGCGTGCCAGGGATTCCTGGATACCCTCGAAGGCTGCCAGCGGCACGTTGAACTGTTCACGAATCTGCGCGTATTGGCCGCTGACCAGGCTGGTGAATTTGGCTGCGCCGGTGCCTACCGCCGGCAGGGAAATCGAGCGTCCCACCGACAGGCAGTTCATCAGCATCATCCAGCCTTTGCCGAGCATGTCCTGGCCGCCAATCAGGAAATCCAGCGGCACGAACACGTCCTTGCCGGCGTTGGGGCCGTTCATGAATGCCGCGCCCAGCGGGTGGTGACGCTTGCCGATGTCGACACCGGGCGTGTCGGTCGGAATCAGCGCCAGGCTGATTCCCAACTCTTCCTTGTCACTCAACAGATGGTCGGGGTCATAAGCCTTGAAGGCGAGGCCCAGCAGAGTTGCGACCGGTCCGAGGGTGATGTAGCGCTTTTCCCAGTTCAGGCGCAGACCCAGGACTTCCTGCCCTTGCCACTGTCCTTTGCAAATGATGCCGGTGTCGGGCATGGCACCGGCATCGGACCCGGCGAGGGGACCCGTGAGGGCGAAGCAGGGGATTTCCTCGCCACGGGCGAGGCGGGGCAGGTAGTGGTTACGTTGCTCATCGGTGCCGTAGTGCAGCAGCAATTCTGCGGGGCCGAGGGAGTTGGGCACCATCACGGTGGAGGCGAGGTCGCCGCTGCGGGTGGCCAGTTTCATCGCCACCTGCGAGTGGGCGTAGGCGGAAAAGCCCTTGCCGCCGTATTCCTTGGGAATGATCAGCGCGAAGAAGCCATGTGCCTTGATATGCGCCCAGGCTTCGGCAGGCAGGTCCATGTCCTGGCCGATCTGCCAGTCGCTGACCATGGCGCAGAGTTCTTCGGTGGGGCCGTCGATGAATGCCTGTTCCTCGGCGCTCAGTTCGGCCTTTGGATAACTCAGCAGCGTGTTCCAGTCCGGGCGACCGCTGAACAGTTCGCCGTCCCACCACACGGTGCCGGCGTCGATCGCTTCGCGCTCGGTGGTCGACATGGGCGGCAGGGTGCGCTGGAACCAGTTGAACATCGGCGCGGTAAACAGCTTGCGGCGCAGGTCCGGGAGCAGCAGAGGCGCGGCGATAGCGGCCACCACCAGCAGGAGCAGGACGGTCAGCCAGCCAGGCGCCCGCGAAAAGATACCCATCGCCAGCACGTAGGCCGCGATGAGCGCCAGGGCCGGCAACGCCGGTGTCCGTCGGTGCGCCAGCCAGGCCGAGCCCAGCACGAGCACCACTAACCACAACAGCAACATAGTCTTTCCTCCTGGAAACCTTGCACGTGTCAGTACGTCCCACAGAGCGTAGCCGGCCTCTGCCGAACGGCATTGTCTGAACAGTGACAGGTTGTTGGCGGTGGAGTTCGCCGGGACTGCTCGGCGATTGCCTGGGCGTCACGCTGGAGTAGACTGGGCGTCCCTTGCAGATATCAGGATGTCGTCATGCTCAAGATCTGGGGCCGGAAGAATTCCAGCAACGTCAGGAAAGTATTGTGGTGCGCACAGGAACTGGGGCTGGATTTCCAGTCTGTGGACGCCGGTGGTGCGTTCGGGCAGGTCAATGAACCGCACTACCGCGCACTCAACCCCAATGGTCTGGTGCCGATGATCGAAGATGATGGCCTGGTGCTCTGGGAGTCCAATACCATCGTCCGCTATCTGGGCGCGAAACATGCACCGGGCACCGCCTGGTATCCGGAGGATCCGGTCGAGCGCGCCAAGGCCGACAAGTGGATGGACTGGACCACGTCGTCGCTGGCGACGCCATTTCGCCCATTGTTCTGGGGCATCCTGCGTACGCCGGAAGACCAGCGTGACTGGGTGGCGATCAATGCCGCGCACAAGACCTGCGCGCAACTGCTGTCGATTGCCGACGAGACGCTGGCGTCCCAGCCATTCCTTTCCGGCCAGGAGCCGGGGATGGGTGACATCCCCTTGGGCTGCTTCGCCTACGCCTGGTTCGAGATGCCCATCGAGCGGCCGGAGATGCGTCACCTGCGCGCCTGGTACGAGCGCCTGCGCGAGCGTCCGGCTTACCAGGCGGCGGTCATGACCGCGCTGACCTGAAAGCTTCGCTCAATGCGATAGTTATTATCGATAGGCTTGACTGTACTTGTGTGGCCGGGGCTTGCACCATGGCCCGCATTAATGCGACGGGTGCGCCCGTTCGCCGCCTGACTCACGAACAATTCCAACGGTGCAAAAAACCGCTATGAGTTCTGCTCTGTCCATTCGGCAGCTAACCAAGACCTACGGCAACGGCTTCCAGGCCCTCAAGGGCATTGATCTGGACGTCGCCGAAGGTGACTTCTTCGCGTTGCTCGGCCCCAACGGCGCCGGCAAATCCACAACCATCGGCATTCTCTCGACCCTGGTGAACAAGACCAGCGGCAGCGTCAGTGTCTTCGGTCACGACCTGGACCGCCAGCCCGCCGCACTCAAGCGCAGCATCGGCGTGGTGCCTCAGGAGTTCAACTTCAACCAGTTCGAAAAGACCTTCGACATCGTCGTCACCCAGGCCGGCTACTACGGTATTCCGCCGAAGGTGGCCAACGAGCGCGCCGAGCAATATCTGACGCAACTGGGGCTGTGGGACAAGCGCGATGTGCCGTCGCGCTCGCTGTCGGGTGGCATGAAGCGCCGGTTGATGATCGCCCGCGCGCTGATCCATCAGCCTCGTCTGCTGATCCTCGACGAGCCGACGGCGGGTGTGGATATCGAGCTGCGCCGTTCGATGTGGGGCTTCCTCACCGAACTGAACCAGCAGGGCATCACTATCATCCTGACCACGCACTACCTGGAGGAGGCTGAACAGTTGTGCCGCAACATCGGCATCATCGATCACGGCACCATTGTCGAAAACACCAGCATGCGCCAACTGCTGGGCAAGCTGCATGTCGAAACCTTCGTGCTCGACCTGAAGCATGACCTGGCGCAGACGCCACAACTGGCCGGTTATCCCAGCCGCCTGATCAATCCGCACACCCTGGAAGTCCAGGTCGACAAGGAAGTGGGCATCACCGCGCTGTTCGGCCAACTGGCCTTGCAGAACATCGAAGTGATCAGCCTGCGCAACAAGACCAATCGTCTCGAGGAGTTGTTCGTGTCCCTGGTTGAAAAGAATCTCTCCAAGGTGGCGATATGAGCTCGGAACTGCGCGCCAATCTGGTCGCCCTCAACACCATCGTTTACCGCGAAGTACGTCGGTTCACCCGGATCTGGCCGCAGACCCTGCTGCCGCCGGCGATCACCATGGTTCTGTACTTCGTCATCTTCGGTAACCTTATCGGCCGGCAGATCGGTGACATGGGTGGCTTCACCTACATGGAGTACATCGTGCCGGGGCTGATCATGATGTCGGTGATCACCAACTCCTACGGCAACGTGGTGTCGAGCTTCTTCGGCAGCAAGTTCCAGCGCTCCATCGAAGAGCTGATGGTTTCGCCGGTCTCTCCGCACACCATTCTGATCGGCTACACCCTTGGCGGCGTGCTGCGCGGGCTGGCGGTGGGGGTGATCGTGACCTTGCTGTCGCTGTTCTTCACCCATCTGCAGGTGCATCACCTGGGGGTGACGGTGCTGGTGGTGTTGTTGACCGCGACGATCTTCTCGCTGCTGGGCTTCATCAACGCGGTCTTTGCGCGCAACTTCGACGATATCTCGATTATTCCGACATTCGTCCTGACGCCCCTGACCTACCTCGGCGGGGTGTTCTATTCGATCAACCTGCTGCCGCCGTTCTGGCAGACCGTGTCGATGGCCAACCCGGTGCTGCACATGGTCAACTCGTTCCGCTACGGCATTCTCGGCGTGTCCGATATCCGTATCGGCGTTGCCATCACCTTCATGCTGGTCGCCACCGCGGTGCTGTATTTCGGGTGTGTTCGCCTACTGATCAGCGGACGTGGAATGCGCAGCTGATTTCGCCTTGCGCCGGCGCCACTGCCGGCCTACCCACCAGCGCCAGTAGAGCATGGTCAGGCAGTAGGCCAGGGCGCCGAGCAGCACGCCGCACACGACCGAACCGAGAAGGAAGGGTTGCCACAATGTGGATAACTGGTCGGTGATCCATTCGAAGGTGATTTCTTCCGGCAGCGTGCGGGCCGGAATCTGCATCAACCAGGCGCCCATCTGATAGGTGCAATAGAACACCGGCGGCATGGTGATCGGATTGGTCAGCCAGACCAGGCTGACGGCGATCGGCATGTTGCCGCGCACCAGGATCGAAAGGCTGGCAGCCAGCAACATCTGCATCGGAATCGGAATGAAGGCGGCGAAAATACCAACTGCCATGGCCCGGGCCACCGAATGACGATTGAGGTGCCAGAGGTTGGCGTCATGCAGCAGCCGACCGAGGAATCGTAAGGACTTGTGTTCCCGGATGCTCGTCGGATCGGGCATGTAGCGTTTGAAAAGTCGACGCGGCATGTGGGGTCTCGGCGGTCGGAAGTGGGCAAGTATGCACGTATTACAAGTAGTGACTATTCAGACTTTGTGACAATTAATAAGTGAGCGTTGGTCCGTGTTGATCTAAGCCTGCGGAGGGGTTTTGTTCAATCGGAGTGCAAATGACGCGCACAGGGATGTTGTCGCTCGCGCTCGGGCTGTTGTGCCTGAGATTCATGCCGGAGCTGCCGTCCGTCGGTTGGCTGGCCATCTTCGCGTTGCTGGGGCTGGTTTGCCTCTGGCGGCGCACCTTCCCGTTGGCGTTTTTCCTGCTTGGCCTGTGTTGGGCTTGTCTGTGCGCCCAGAGCGCGCTGAATGATCGTCTGTCGCGAGATCTGGATGGCCGCACGCTATGGCTCGAAGGGCAGGTGGTCGGGCTGCCGGAGCAGGGCGAGCGTGGTGTCCGTTTCGAGTTGGCCGAGGCGCAATCCCGCCGCGCCGAGCTACCACATCTGCTGCGTTTGAGCTGGCCGGAGGGGCCGCCGGTCAGGAGTGGTGAGCGCTGGCGCCTGGCGGTGAGTCTCAAAAGCCCACACGGTTTGCTCAATCCTCATGCGACCGATCCGCAGGCGGTGTTGCTGGCCAGACGCATCGGCGCGCTGGGGACGGTCAAGGCCGGCGAGCGGCTGGGGCTTGCCAGTGCGGCGTGGCGTGATGGCATTCGCCAGCGCCTGCTGGCGGTTGATGCCGATGGCCGCGAACGCGCACTGATTGCGTTGGTGCTCGGTGACGGCGCGGGGCTTGAGCGGGAGGACTGGAAGACCTTGCAGGCCACCGGCACGGTCCATCTGTTGGTGATTTCCGGGCAGCATATCGGCTTGCTCGCGGGGCTGGTCTACGCGCTGGTCAGTGGTTTGGCGCGACTGGGCTGGTGGCCGCGGCGCCTGCCGTGGTTGCCGTGGGCCTGCGGGCTGGCCTTCGCCGCTGCGCTCGGCTATGGCTTGCTGGCCGGTTTCCAGGTGCCCGTGCAGCGGGCCTGCATCATGCTCGCGGTGGTGCTGGCGTGGCGCTTGCGCTACCGGCACCTTGGCATCGCCTGGCCGTTGCTGATTGCCCTCAATGGCGTGCTGTTGTTCGAACCCCTCGCCAGTTTGTTGCCCGGTTTCTGGTTGTCGTTCGCGGCGGTGGCGGTGCTGTTGCTGATTTTCAGCGGCCGCCTCGGTGCCTGGTCGGCGTGGCTGGCCTGGGGGCGGGCGCAGTGGTTTATCGCGATTGGATTGCTGCCGGTGTTGCTTGCGCTTGGGCTGCCGGTCAGCCTCAGCGCGCCGCTGGCCAATCTGTTCGCGGTGCCGTGGCTCAGTATCCTGGTGTTGCCGCTGGCACTGCTGGGTACGCTGTTTCTGCCGCTGCCAATCATTGGCGAAAGCCTGCTCTGGTTGGCCGGTGCACTGCTCAACATCCTTTTCGATCTGCTCGCTTGGCTGGCCGCCTGGCAACCGGCCTGGATCGCCCCGCAATTGCCGCTGTGGAGCTGGCTCCTGATGGCTGTCGGGGCGTTTTTGTTGCTGCTGCCCAGCGGGCTGCCGATGCGTGTGCTTGGTTGGCCGTTGCTCTTGCTGGCCGGTTTCACTCCACGTGAGGGGATTCCCGAGGGGCAGGTGGAGGTCTGGCAACTGGATGTCGGACAGGGGCAAGCTTACGTCTTGCGCACCCGTCAGCACGCAATGCTCTTTGATGCAGGCCCGACGCGGGCCGAGGTGGACCTTGGCGAGTTGGTGGTGCTGCCGACCCTGCACAAGCTGGGAGTGAAGGACCTGGACCTGATCGTGCTCAGTCACGCCCATGCTGACCACGCCGGTGGCGCGCTCGCGGTGCAGCGTGGCTTGCCGGTGCGCAGGGTGCTCGGTGGCGAACCGGACGAGATGGCCGAAGCGCTGCAGGCCGAACCGTGCAGCAGCGCAGAGCAATGGGAGTGGGATGGCGTGCGGTTTTCACTTTGGCAGTGGACGCAGGCCACTGACAGCAACCAGCATTCCTGCACCCTTCGCGTCGAGGCCAGCGGTGAAAGTTTGCTGTTGGCCGGCGATATCGACCGTCATGCCGAGCAGGCGTGGCTGGAGGGATTTCAGGCCGGCCCGGTGGACTGGCTGCAGTCGCCACATCACGGCAGCAAGAGTTCTTCCAGCTCGCGCTTCCTCAGAACCCTGGCGCCTCGCGGCGTGCTGATCTCTCGCGGACGTCACAACGGTTTCGGTCATCCCGCGCCGCTGGTCATGGCTCGGTACGCGGCCTTGGGCATCGCTACCTACGACAGCGCGCTGCTGGGTGCGGTACGCCTGCGCCTGGGCAGTTTCGGCGCGCCCCATGGCCTGCGCGAGCAGCGCCGTTTCTGGCGCGAACCGACGTGACAGTCTTCGGCAGCCACGGCCCCCTATGGTAGAGTGCAGAACTTTTTCCGAGGGGGTCCTTAAAGTGTGGGAATTGGTCAAGTCCGGTGGTTGGATGATGCTGCCGATCATTCTGAGTTCCATCGCTGCCATGGCTATCGTTGCCGAACGCCTGTGGACCCTGCGCGCCAGTCGTGTCACGCCGCCACACCTGCTGGGGCAGGTCTGGCGCTGGATCAAGGACAAGCAGCTCAACACTGAAAAGCTCAAGGCGCTGCGTGCCGATTCGCCGTTGGGCGAGATCCTCGCCGCAGGCCTGGCCAACTCCCGTCATGGTCGCGAGATCATGAAAGAGTGCATTGAGGAGGCTGCTGCCCGGGTCATCCATGAACTGGAGCGCTACATCAACGCCCTCGGCACCATCGCCGCGATGGCGCCGTTGCTGGGTCTGCTCGGCACCGTGCTGGGCATGATCGATATCTTCAGTTCGTTCATGGGCTCAGGCATGACCACCAATGCCGCAGTTCTCGCTGGCGGTATCTCCAAGGCACTGATCACCACGGCTGCGGGCCTGATGGTCGGTATTCCTGCGGTGTTCTTCCACCGTTTCCTGCAGCGCCGGATCGATGAACTGGTGGTCGGGATGGAGCAGGAAGCGATCAAGCTGGTCGAGGTGGTGCAGGGCGACCGTGACGTTGATCTGGCTGCCGGGAGCAAGGCGTGAAATTTCGGCGCAAGCAACGCGAGAACGTTGATATCAACCTGGCTTCGTTGATCGATGTGGTCTTCATCCTGTTGCTGTTCTTCGTCGTGACTACCACCTTCACCCGCGAAACCCAGTTGCGCGTGGAGCTGCCAGAGGCCGCGAGCGGTGCGCCGGTGCCGGACTCCGAGCAGAAGCTGGTGGAAATCACCATCAGCGCCGAAGGCGTTTATTCGGTGAACAACCACCTGCTGCCCAAGAGCGACCTGGCAACCCTGACCGAAGCGCTGCAAAAAGAAGCGGGTGGTGACACCAAGTTGCCGCTGGCGATCAGCGCCGATGGCAAGACACCGCACCAGGCCGTGGTGACTGCAATGGACGCGGCCGGCAAGCTCGGCTTCAGCCACCTGCGCATGACCACGGTCGAGGCTGCGCCGGGGACGCCCTGATGGCTTTCGCCGATCGCCTGCTGGAGGCCTGGTATAAAGGCCATCCACTGCTTGCGCTGTTGTCCCCGCTGGAAGCGCTATACCGCAAGGTGGTGCGCGGCAAGCGCGAGCGTTTTCTGGCGGGGCAGGGTGATATCTACCGCGCGCCCGTGCCGGTGCTGGTGGTGGGCAACATCACCGTAGGCGGCACCGGCAAGACCCCGCTGATTCTCTTTCTGATCGAGCATTGTCGCCAGCGCGGCCTGCGCGTTGGCGTCGTCAGCCGTGGCTACGGCGCCACGCCGCCACAGTTGCCCTGGCGGGTACGCGCCGACCAGCCGGCCAGTCAGGCCGGTGACGAGCCGCTGTTGATCGTCCAGCGCAGCGGTGTGCCGCTGATGATCGACCCGGACCGTTCGCAAGCGGTGCGTGCGCTGCTTGAGGCCGAGCCGCTGGACCTGATTCTCTGCGACGACGGCCTGCAGCACTATCGCCTGGCTCGCGACCTGGAACTGGTGCTGATCGATGCTGCCCGCGGTCTCGGTAATCGCCGTTGTCTGCCTGCGGGACCATTGCGTGAACCGGTCGAGCGTCTGCAAGAGGTCGATGCGCTGCTCTACAACGGGGCTGCGGCAGATCGCGAAGACGGTTTCGCGTTCACTCTCCAGCCCACCGCGCTGGTCAACCTGAGCAGCGGCGAGCGCCGCCCGCTGGATCACTTCCCCGCTGGCCAGGCGTTGCATGCCGTGGCTGGCATCGGTAACCCGCAACGTTTCTTCAATACCTTGCAGGGACTAAACTGGCAGCCTGTGCCGCATCCCTTCGCCGATCACGCCGCCTTCAGCCCGGAAGCCCTGAGCTTCAGTCCGACGCTGCCGGTGGTGATGACCGAGAAGGATGCTGTGAAATGCCGCAGTTTCGCCGCGCCGGACTGGTGGTACCTTGCCGTCGACGCACAGCCGTCGCCGGCTTTCGTGCGTTGGCTCGATGAGCAACTGACGCGCCTGCTGCCGGCCCGGCAGCCCTGATTCTTTTCTGTTTCCGGCCACACGCCTGAGGACTTTCAATGGACACCAAACTGCTCGATATCCTCGCTTGCCCGATCACCAAAGGCCCCCTCAAGCTCAGCGCCGACAAGACCGAGCTGATCAGCAAGGGCGCCGGCCTGGCCTATCCGGTTCGGGACGGCATTCCGGTGATGCTGGAAAGCGAAGCCCGTACCCTTACTGATGACGAGCGCCTGGACAAATGAGCGTTGCCTTCACTGTCGTGATCCCGGCCCGCCTGCGCTCGACACGCCTGCCAGGCAAGCCGTTGCTGCCCATCGCCGGCAAGCCGATGGTCCAGCATGTCTGGGAGCAGGCGCGTAAAAGCAGTGCCGCCCGGGTGGTCATCGCCACCGACGATCCCGGCATTGTCGAGGCCTGCAAGGCCTTCGGTGCCGAGGTGCTGCTGACCCGTGAAGACCATGAATCCGGCACCGACCGCCTGGCCGAAGTGGCCGCCGCCCTGGGCCTGCCGGCCGATGCCATCCTGGTCAACGTTCAGGGTGACGAGCCGCTGATCCCGCCCTCGATCATCGACCAGGTGGCGGCCAACCTGGCCGAGCATCCGGAGGCAGGCATCGCCACCCTCGGCGAGCCTATCGAAGACGTCGAGTCGCTGTTCAACCCCAACGTGGTCAAGGTGGTCGCCGACTGCAACGGCCTGGCCCTGACTTTCAGTCGGGCGCCGTTGCCCTGGGCTCGCGATGCCTTCGCCAAGAGCCGTGACCGCTTGCCTGAAGGCGTGCCTTATCGTCGCCACATCGGCATGTACGCCTACCGCGCGGGTTTCTTGCAGGACTTCGTGGGTTGGGGCCCGTGCTGGCTGGAGAAGGCCGAGGCACTGGAACAACTGCGAGCGCTTTGGCATGGCGTGCGGATTCATGTGGCCGATGCCCTGGAAGCGCCGCCTGTTGGCGTTGATACCCCGGAAGACCTGGAGCGCGTGCGGCGCTTGCTGGAGGCTTGATGCGCGTTCTGTTCGTTTGCCTCGGCAATATCTGCCGCTCGCCGACCGCCGAAGGTGTACTGCGTCATCAATTGACGGAAGCCGGGCTTGCCGATGTGATCGAAGTTGCCTCGGCCGGGACCGGTGACTGGCATGTCGGCAAGCAGCCCGACAGCCGCACCCGCCGTGCCGCGCAACTGCGCGGTTACGATCTGTCCAGCCAGCGTGCGCAGCAGGTCCGCGTCGAGCACTTCAACGAGTACGACCTGATCCTGGCCATGGACAAGAGCAATCTTGCCAACCTGAAGAGCCTGCGCCCAGGACACGCCACCGCTGAACTGGACCTGTTCCTGCGTCGCTACGACGGCGCTATCGATGAAGTTCCGGATCCTTACTACGGCGGCGAACAGGGCTTCGAGCAGGTGCTCGACCTGATCGAGGCGGCGTGCCGCAGGCTGGTTATCGAATTGAAGGGGCGTCTATGAGCGCGGCCGTGCAATCTCAGGTCTCCCTCAAACCGTTCAACAGCTTCGGTATCGAGGTGAAGGCGCGTTACTTCGCCCAAGCCCGCAGCGATGACGACGTTCGTGGTTTGCTGGCCTATGCCGGCGAGCATGAATTGCCCGTGATGGTGATTGGCGGTGGCAGTAACCTGCTGCTGACTCAGGACATTCCGGCGCTGGTGGTGCGGATGGACAGTTCCGGTATCCGGCTGCTGTCCGACGATGCCGGGCGGGTGGTGGTTGAGGCGGAAGCGGGCGAGCCCTGGCATCCGTTCGTGCAGTGGACGCTGGCGCATGGTCTGGTCGGGCTGGAGAATTTGAGCCTGATTCCGGGGACCGTGGGTGCGGCGCCGATGCAGAACATTGGCGCCTATGGCGTCGAAATCAAGGATGTCTTCGCCGGCCTGACCGCGCTGGACCGCCAGACCGGCGAGTTGCGCGACTTTAGCCTGGAAGAGTGCGACTTCGCTTATCGCGACAGCTACTTCAAGCGTAACCCGGGGCGTTGGGTGATTTTGCGGGTGCGCTTCGCGCTGGGCCGCAACGCGCCGCTGCATCTGGATTACGGGCCTGTACGTCAGCGTCTCAGCGAGCACGGCATCGAACAGCCGAGCGCGCAGCAGGTCAGCGACGCCATCTGCAGCATTCGCCGGGAGAAACTGCCGGATCCGGCGCAGTTGGGCAACGCCGGGAGCTTTTTCAAGAACCCGGTGATCAGTGCTGAACTGGCGGCGCGTATTCGTCTGGATCAACCGAGTCTTGTGGGTTATCCACAGGCTGACGGCCAGGTGAAGCTGGCTGCGGGCTGGTTGATCGAAACGGCGGGCTGGAAGGGGTATCGCGATGGCGATGCTGGTGTGCACCAGTTGCAGGCGCTGGTGCTGGTCAATCATGGTCAAGCCAGCGGCTCGCAGTTGCATGAGCTGGCCCGGAAGATCCAGGCTGATATCTTCAAGCGCTTTGGTGTCGAGCTGGAGATGGAGCCGAATCTGTACTGAGGTTTTTGGGCGCGGAGGGCTTGATGCTCCGCGCTTTTTTCAAGGCTGAATAAAAAAGCCCCGCCAGCTTTCACTGGCGGGGCTTTTTATTGCCTTGGCGTTAGAACAGTGGCTTCTGTTCTTCCGTGGTTTCCAGGGTCTTCGGAGCTGGCGCTTCAACCGCGTCGGCAGGCGTTTCTTCCTGCTGGGTCGGAGCCTCGACAACCGGTTCGGCCTCGGCAACAACTACCTCGGCAGCGACCGCGGCGCTGGCCGCAGCAGCAGCGGCTGCTTCGGCTTCACGCTTGCGGCGACGCACTTCACGAGGGTCGTTAGGTGCACGGCCATTCGCCAGGGTTGCTACCGGTGCTTCGGTTTCGGCTGGCTGTTCTGCCGGCACTTCCTCGGCAACAACGGCTGGGGCCGCCGGAGCTGGGGTTTCTACCGGAGCGGGTTCAGCAGCAACCGGCTCGACCACCACTACTGGCTCCTGAACTTCAGGTTGCACAGCGGCGACTGGCTCGGCCTCGACAGGTGCAGGCACCTCGACAGGGGCTTCGACTGGCTGTGGTGCAGCTTCGACGACCTCAACAACCGGAGCGGCAGTCGGCTCGACAACTTCGACTACGGCGACGGGTTGCTCGACGACCGGCGCGATGCTGGTTTCGACCGCTTCGGCAGCAGGCTGGACCGCTTCGGCAACTTCTGCGATTTCAGTTTGCAGGGAGGTTGCTTCGACTGGCTTGACCGCTTCTTCAACTACAGCAGTAGCGCGCTCGGCTTGCTCGTTGGCTTGCGCCTCGGCGTTGGCGCTGATGTTGCTGGTCGCTACCGCGGCCGTTACGGCCAGGCCGGCAGCCAGTTCGGCGCCGGTAGGCTCCAGGTCTTCGTCGGTGCCATCTTCGCTGCCTTCCACGACGTTGCCATTGGCATCGCGCTGGCGCTCACGACGATTGCTGCGACGACGCTGACCGCGGGAGCGGCGACGTGGACGTTCGCCTTCGGCGCCTTCTTGGTTATCGTCCTGCAGCAGTTCTTCGTTTGGCAGTTGCTCTTCAGCAGCCTCTTCTACCTGCTCGGCAGGGCGTGGCTGACGCTCTTCACGCGGTGGACGCGGCTGGCGCTCCTCGCGTGGTGCACGTTCTTCGCGGGGGGCGCGTTCTTCACGAGGTGCACGCTCTTCACGTGGAGCGCGTTCCTCACGAGGTGCACGCTCTTCGCGCGGTGCGCGCTCTTCACGTGGTGCACGTTCTTCACGCGGCTGGCGCTCTTCGCGTGGCGCACGCTCAGGACGTTCTTCACGAACGGCAGGGGTGGCATCCAGTGGCTCGCGCAGTTCGCGGACCGGACGGTCTTCGCGAGGACGACGCTCTTCACGCGGTGGACGCGGCTGGCGTTCTTCGCGTGGGGCACGAGGTGCGCGCTCTTCGCGGTTCTGCACTTCCTCGCGAGGCTGACGCTCTTCACGTGGGGCGCGTTCCGCACGCTCTTCGCGTGGCTTGCGATCTTCGTCGCGACGACCGTTGCGGTTGCGGCTCTGCTGGCGACCGTTGCGACGCTCTTCGTTGCGCTGCGGGCGCTCGGCGGCAGGCTTCTCGGCAGCAGCAGGTGCGCTGACAGGCTCATCCTTGCCGGCGAACAGGCTGACCAGCGATTTCACCAGGCCCTTGAACAGGCTTGGTTCCGGTGCGACATGCACAGGGGCCGGAGCAGGTTGCTCGTCAGCGGCCGGTACCGGGGCGTTGGCGCGGGCCGGGGCAGTCTTGACCGCAGCTTCCTGGCGAACCAGGGTGCGGGTCGCGGCGGCTGGCTGAACTTCTTCAACCTCGGCAGCGGCGATTTCGTAGCTGGACTGGCCAGTCAGGGCTTCCGGGTTGTCATCGCGCAGACGCTGGACTTCGAAGTGCGGCGTCTCGAGGTGATCGTTCGGTAGGATGATGATGCGGGCGCGAGTACGCAGTTCGATCTTGGTGATCGAGTTGCGTTTTTCGTTGAGCAGGAAGGCGGCGACCGGAATCGGGACCTGGGCGCGGACTTCGGCGGTGCGGTCCTTCAGGGCTTCTTCTTCGATCAGGCGCAGGATGGCCAGCGACAGGGACTCGACGTCACGGATGATGCCGGTGCCACTGCAACGTGGGCAAACGATGCCGCTGCTCTCGCCGAGGGAAGGGCGCAGGCGCTGACGGGACATTTCCAGCAGGCCGAAGCGCGAGATGCGACCGACCTGAACGCGAGCGCGGTCGGCTTCGAGGCATTCGCGGACTTTTTCTTCGACGGCACGCTGGTTCTTGGCCGGCGTCATGTCGATGAAGTCGATGACGATCAGGCCGCCGATGTCACGCAGACGCAGTTGGCGGGCGATTTCCTCGGCCGCCTCCAGGTTGGTCTGCAGCGCGGTTTCCTCGATGTCGCTGCCCTTGGTGGCGCGCGCCGAGTTGATGTCGATGGAAACCAGGGCTTCGGTCGGGTCGATCACGATCGAGCCACCGGACGGCAGGTCGACTACACGCTGGAAGGCGGTTTCGATCTGGCTTTCGATCTGGAAGCGGTTGAACAGCGGAACGCTGTCTTCGTATAGCTTGATCTTGCTGGCGTACTGCGGCATGACCTGGCGGATGAAGGTCAGGGCTTCTTCCTGGGCATCGATGCTGTCGATCAGCACTTCGCCGATGTCCTGGCGCAGGTAGTCGCGGATGGCGCGGATGATGACGTTGCTTTCCTGGTAGATCAGGAATGGCGCGGAGCGGTCTTGCGAAGCTTCCTTGATCGCGGTCCAGAGTTGCAGCAGGTAATCCAGGTCCCATTGCATCTCTTCGCTGCTGCGGCCAAGGCCGGCGGTGCGAACGATCAGGCCCATGTCGGCAGGGGCTACCAGGCCGTTGAGGGCCTCGCGCAGTTCATTGCGCTCTTCGCCTTCGATGCGGCGGGAGATACCGCCGGCACGCGGGTTGTTCGGCATCAGGACCAGATAGCGGCCAGCGAGGCTGATGAAGGTGGTCAGGGCGGCGCCCTTGTTGCCACGCTCTTCTTTCTCGACCTGGACGATGACTTCCTGGCCTTCGCTCAGCACTTCCTTGATGTTCACCCGGCCTTCGGGCGACTTCTTGAAGTACTCGCGGGAAATTTCTTTCAGGGGCAGGAAACCATGACGCTCGGAGCCGAAGTCGACGAAAGCGGCTTCGAGGCTGGGTTCGATACGGGTAATCCGGCCTTTGTAGATGTTGGCCTTCTTCTGCTCGCGGGCACCGGACTCGATGTCCAGGTCGTAGAGGCGTTGGCCGTCTACCAGAGCAACGCGCAACTCTTCGGGTTGAGTCGCGTTAATCAGCATTCTTTTCATGTAATACCGTCGGTTTCCGGGCTGCCGGAAACGGCGTTCGGCACACACGACTTCTTCACGGTCGGTGTCAGGTGCGTCAGGGGTGGCGAACCATCCCGTGTCCAGCGGTATTCGGTCGACTGATATCCAGTGCTCACGAAACCGCGACGACGCTTCCTGCTTGCTGTGGTGTCATGCACTCAGTCAGGAGGAGGAATCAGCCTTCGGCCATGGACGCCCGGGGGCATCTCGATCAAGACCAGGTCCTGTCGCGGAGCCAGAGGCCCGCGGGTTGGACGCGGTACTACACGGTCCGACGGTTGTGCATCTCCACCCTACACGTATCCCTGAAAGTCGGGTGCTGCCGCGCGCTGAATCCGCAACGGGTTGCATTTATCGCCGGCTCAATTCGGGAGCCCGCGCATTTTCATGGCTAAGGCTGGTATTTCCGAAGTATTCGCCATGACTGCGTGGAAGCGTTGGCACTGAAGGAGTGGCATCGAAAAAAAACGGGGTGGGAGGGTCAAATACCGCTCTTATTGTTTTTTATCGGTCTTCTCTCATCGGTGCTGGTGGCGATTCCAGGCATTTCTGTAAACTGGCGAAAGCCCCGTCGGACGGCCTCGCGTCCTCAAGAATTGCGTAGGTCAGGGCAGGCTTGAAGCCATTGGTCCGCTGGCCAGCCGCTTTTGGCGGCGTTCGCGACTATAGCAGCAATCATTAAGTGCTTCAAATCCATAAAAAATTGTTATGATCCCGCAAATGACGACCAATACCCCCCCGGCTTCCAGTGTTCAACTGATTGAAGTCGCGCCGGAACTTGCCGGCCAGCGCATCGATAATTTCCTCATCAACGTCCTCAAGGGCGTTCCCAAGACCTTGATTTACCGCATTGTGCGTAAAGGCGAAGTGCGGGTTAACAAAGGTCGGATCAAGCCTGAATACAAGCTGCAGGCCGGCGATGTTGTCCGTGTCCCGCCCGTTCGTCTGCCTGAGCGCGACGCACCGGTTCCGGTAGCCCAGGGCCTGTTGCAGCGACTGGAAGCCGCCATTGTCTACGAAGACAAGGCGCTGATCGTGCTCAACAAGCCGGCCGGCATCGCCGTGCATGGTGGTAGCGGCCTGAACTTTGGCGTGATCGAAGCATTCCGGCAGTTGCGTCCTGACACCAAGGAGCTGGAGCTGGTCCATCGCCTGGACCGTGACACCTCCGGGCTGTTGATGATCGCCAAGAAGCGCAGCATGTTGCGCCATCTGCATACTGCGTTGCGCGGCGACGGCATCGACAAACGGTATATGGCTCTGGTTCGCGGACACTGGGCGACCGCCAAGAAGCAGGTCAATGCTCCGTTGCTCAAGAGCAACCTGCGCTCCGGGGAGCGGATGGTCGAGATCAATGAAGAGGGCAAGGAGGCGCTGACGATCTTCCGCGTCCTGCGCCGTTTCGGTGATTTCGCAACCATGGTCGAGGCTCGCCCCATCACGGGTCGGACCCACCAGATCCGCGTGCATGCCTTGCACGCCGGGCACTGCATCGCTGGCGACAGCAAATACGGCGACGAAGACTTCACGCGGGAAATCCGCGAGCTGGGTGGCAAGCGTCTGTTCCTGCATGCTTATGCCCTGACCGTGCCGCTGCCGGATGGTGGTGAGCTGAAGCTTGAGGCGCCGGTGGATGAAATGTGGTCCCAGACCGTGGAGCGACTGAGTGCAGCGTGATTACGATCTGCTGATTTTCGATTGGGACGGCACGCTGGCCGACTCGATCGGTCGCATTGTCGAGGCGATGCACGCTGCCGCGCAGCGTGCGGGCTATCCATTGTGCGAGGGCGACGCGGTCAAGGGCATCATTGGTCTGGCGCTGCCTGAGGCGATCAGCACGCTGTACCCCGAGTTGGTGGAGGCCGAAGTCATGGCATTCCGTCAGCACTACGCCGATATCTACATGGCTCTGGATGACCAGCCTTCGCCGCTGTTTCCCGGTGTTATCGACGCGCTGGACGCTTTTCGCGCCGAGGGCTACCGTCTGGCAGTGGCTACCGGCAAGGCCCGGCGGGGGCTGGATCGAGTGCTGCGGGCCAATGGCTGGGAGGATTTCTTCGATATCACCCGCGCTGCCGATGAGAGTCGGGGCAAGCCTGATCCGTTGATGCTGCAGGAAATTCTCGATCATTGCCAAGTCCCCGCGTCCCGTGCCTTGATGGTCGGGGACTCTTCGTTCGACCTGCTCATGGCGCAAAACGCCGGGATGCACTCGGTGGCGGTGGGTTATGGGGCAATGTCGCTGGAAGCGCTGAGCGTTTATGAACCGCAGTTGTCTATCGAACACTTCTCACAGTTGCAGGCCTGGCTTGGTCGGGTTGCTGCACCGGAACTCCAGGGTAGGTAAGCATGGTCGATGAGTGGAAGGCGCCTCGCGAAGAGCAGAGCGAAGATGGCAAAAGCTGGAAGTTGCTGGAGAAAACTCTGCTGGCCGGTGTGCAGGAGCAGCGCCGAGCGCGGCGTTGGGGGATATTTTTCAAGCTGCTGACCTTTCTCTACCTGTTCGGCCTCCTGTTCCTGCTGACGCCGTTGATGGATATGGAGAAGGGGGCGGTTGGTGGTTCCGGGCATACCGCGCTGGTGGAATTGCGTGGTGTGATTGCCGATCAGGAAGAAGCCAGTGCTGACAACCTCATTGCCAGCCTGCGCGCGGCCTTCAAGGATCCCAAGACCAAAGCTGTCGTCATGCGTATCAACAGTCCTGGTGGTAGCCCGGTACAGTCCGGTTACGTCTACGACGAGATTCGTCGCTTGCGGGGCGAGTATCCCGATATCAAGCTTTATGCGGTCATCACCGACCTGGGCGCCTCCGGTGCTTACTACATCGCCAGCGCGGCTGATCAGATCTATGCCGACAAGGCCAGTCTCGTCGGTTCGATCGGTGTGACGGCTGCCGGTTACGGATTTGTCGGGACCATGGAAAAGCTCGGTGTCGAGCGGCGGACTTACACGGCAGGGGAGCACAAGGCGTTCCTTGACCCGTTCCAACCGCAGAAGCCCGAAGAGACGGCGTTCTGGCAGAGTGTGCTGGAAACCACTCACAAGCAGTTCATCGCCAGCGTGAAGCAGGGCCGTGGCGAGCGCCTGAAAGACAAGGAGCACCCTGAGCTGTTCAGCGGGTTGATCTGGTCTGGCGAGCAGGCCGTAGGCCTGGGCCTGGTAGATGCCTTGGGTAGTGCGGGCTATGTGGCGCGGGATGTCGTGGGCGAAAAGGATCTGGTGGACTTTACCGTCAAGGAGTCGCCGTTTGATCGCTTTTCCAAGCGTCTGGGTGCCAGCGTTGCTGAGCACCTGGCCATGTGGATGGGCTTCCAGGGTCCGACGCTGCGCTGATTGTTGGTGCGATGAAAAGCCGGTCCTGAGGGGCCGGCTTTTTATTGGGTCAAGGGATGCTGACGCCTTCTTTTATAAGCATGTCCACCAGGCGGATCAGTGGCAGGCCGATCAGGCTGGTGGCGTCGCTGCCGTGGGTGCTCTGGAACAGGCTCACGCCCAGGCCTTCGCACTTGAAGCTTCCTGCGCAATCGTAGGGCGTCTCGATGTGCAGGTAGCGCTCGATGCGCGCCAGGTCAAGCTCACGCATGTGCACGGTGAAGGGCACGCAGTCGACCTGGCATTCCCCGCTATCGCTGTTGAGTAGAGCGACGCCAGTCAGGAAGGTGACATGGTTTCCGCTGGCAGCAAGCAGTTGTTCGCAGGCTTTGTCGAAGGTGTGCGGCTTGCCGAGGATCTGTTCGCCGAGGACCGCCACTTGATCGGAGCCGATGATCAGGTGTGTGGGATAGCGCTGGGCCAGGGCGTGTGCCTTTTCCCGGGCGAGGCGCTTGACCAGCTCAACGGCAGGCTCTTCGTCCAGGCGGCGCTCGTCGATGTCTGGCGAGGCCCAGTCGAAGGGCAGTTGCAGGCGCGCCAGCAATTCGCGCCTGTAAGGGGAGCTGGAAGCCAGTATCAAGGGCAGCATGAGTTACTCCAGTGCAGATTGGCCGATTCAGGGCTCTGTACGAAATGCATCCGAACTCGCCCCATGCCCCATGCTGCGTTGAAAACGGGCCTGGCCTTCGCTCGAATGCATTTCGTACAGATCCTAACATGTTGAACTGGGCTGAATTTCCTTTGACAGGGGCGGGGGGCATCCCTAGAATGCTGCGCCTATGTTGAATGACCCGATTCCACCTCACGTTGACCCGCGCAAATTGGCCGATCGTGGCGTTTCCATCCAAGGAAACGTAACGCTTGCCAGTTTGGAGAGACTCTGCGACCCGCTTTCCGACAATGTCGGTACGGTGCAGGCCAAATTCGATTTTGAACGAGACGAGCAGAACTCGGTGGTTGTACACACCGACTTGAACGTCGAGGTCAAGATGGTTTGCCAGCGTTGTCTTGAGCTGGTCACCCTGCCGATCCACAGCGAATGTACTTACGTTGTGGTGAAGGAGGGTGCGAATACCCAGTCGTTGCCGAAAGGTTATGACGTGCTGGAACTGGGCGAGGATCCTTTGGATCTGCAGGCATTGATCGAGGAAGAGCTTCTGCTCGCCTTGCCCATTGTGCCTGCTCATCATCCGGAAGAATGCCAGCAGCCGGCGGGCGCCGATGAGCCCGAATCGAGCGAGGACGAGGTAACGCGGTCCAACCCGTTCAGTGTATTGGCGCAGTTAAAGCGTGACCCAAACGTTTAGGAGTTAATCAATTATGGCTGTTCAGCAGAACAAAAAATCCCGCTCTGCCCGTGACATGCGCCGTTCGCACGACGCCCTCGAGGCCAGCGCACTGTCCGTAGAAAAAACCACCGGTGAAGTTCACCTGCGCCACCACGTTTCGCCAGAAGGCGTATACCGTGGTCGTAAAGTGATCGACAAGGGCGCTGACGAGTAATCCTTGTCCGCTCAGATCATTGCGGTTGATGCAATGGGCGGGGACTTCGGTCCCCGCAGCATTGTTCAGGCGAGTCTTGCTTGCCTTTCTGCTACACCCTCGCTTCACCTGACCCTCGTCGGTCAACCCTCCCTTCTTGAAGACCTGATCGTTGGCCAACCGGCTGCGGATCGCGCGCGTCTGCAAATCGTTGCGGCAAGCGAAGTGATCGGCATGGACGAGCGTCCCTCGCAGGCATTGCGTGGCAAGCCCGACTCATCAATGCGCGTGGCCCTCGAATTATTGCGCGATGGCAAGGTGCAGGCCTGTGTCAGTGCCGGGAATACCGGTGCGCTGATGGCGCTTTCACGGTACGTGCTTAAAACGTTGCCAGGTATTGATCGCCCGGCGATGGTGGCGGCGATCCCGACCCAGACTGGTTATTGCCAGTTGCTCGATCTGGGGGCCAATGTCGACTGCAGTGCCGAGCATCTTTATCAGTTCGCGGTAATGGGTTCGGTGGCGGCTCAGGCGTTGGGTATCAGCCGACCGCGCGTGGCGTTGCTCAATATCGGTACGGAAGACATCAAGGGCAACCAGCAGGTCAAGCTTGCGGCAAGCCTTTTGCAGCAGGCGCGCGGCCTCAACTACATCGGTTTTGTCGAGGGTGACGGCCTGTATCGTGGTGAGGCGGATGTGGTGGTGTGTGACGGTTTTGTGGGCAATATTCTGCTCAAGTCCAGCGAAGGGTTGGCGACCATGATCGCCGCGCGTATCGAGGCCTTGTTTCGCGGCGGGATCGCCACGCGGTTGGTGGGGGCGATGGCCATGCCACTGCTCAAGCGCCTGCAGGCCGACCTCGCTCCGGCGCGGCATAATGGCGCAAGTTTTCTCGGGCTGCAGGGTATCGTCATCAAGAGCCACGGTTCGGCCGGTGTCCAGGGCTTTCAAAGTGCGATCCAGCGCGCGCTGATCGAAATCCAGGAGAACCTGCCGCAACGCTTGCACGGGCGTCTCGAGGATCTGTTGCTTTAGGCATTCGCAAGGAAGTGGTTAAATGTGACCGCTTGGTTCTCGTTACCATCCAACGTTCAGTTTCTTGTGTCCAGCTACGGCTGGACACTTAATTTTCGACGACAAGATCACTAGGGGCTTGTTCAATGTCTGCATCCCTCGCATTCGTCTTTCCTGGTCAAGGTTCGCAGTCGCTCGGCATGCTTGCCGAGCTGGGCGCCCAGCACCCGCTGGTCATCGACACCTTCCGTGAGGCCTCCGAGGCTCTGGGCTACGATCTCTGGGCTTTGATCCAGAACGGCCCGGAAGAGCAACTCAATCAAACCGACAAAACCCAGCCCGCCATCCTGACCGCCTCTATCGCCCTGTGGCGTCTGTGGCTGGCTGAAGGTGGTGCGCGTCCTGCTTTTGTCGCGGGCCACAGCCTGGGTGAATACAGTGCCCTGGTCGCCGCCGGCAGCCTGACTTTGGCTGACGCGGTCAGGCTGGTCGAGCGGCGCGGTCAACTGATGCAGGAGGCCGTTCCGGCCGGGCAAGGCGCCATGGCGGCGATTCTTGGTCTGGACGATGCTGATGTTGTCGCCATTTGTGCCGAAGCGGCCCAGGGCGAAGTGGTCAGCGCAGTCAATTTCAACTCGCCAGGCCAGGTTGTCATCGCCGGTGCAAGGGCTGCGGTCGAGCGTGCCATCGAGGGCTGCAAGGCTCGCGGTGCCAAGCGTGCGCTGCCGCTTCCGGTCAGCGTTCCATCGCACTGTGAACTGATGCGTCCGGCTGCCGAGCGCTTTGCCGAATCGGTCAACGCCATCGAGTGGAAAGCTCCCGAGATTCCGGTTGTCCAGAACGTCAGTGCTGGCGTGGCGACCGACCTGGATACCCTCAAGCGTGATCTGCTGGAACAACTCTACAAACCGGTCCGCTGGGTCGAGTGCGTACAGGCGCTGGCCGGCAAGGGCGCGGTGCAATTGGTCGAGTGTGGCCCGGGCAAGGTTCTGGCCGGCCTGAACAAGCGGTGCGCCGATGGCGTAACCACTTACAACCTCAATACCCCGGATGCCGTCGCCGCCGCCCGTGCGGCGCTGGCCTGAATTAGGAGAGCTTGCATGAGTCTGCAAGGTAAAGTTGCATTGGTCACCGGCGCCAGCCGTGGTATTGGTCAAGCCATCGCACTGGAGCTGGGGCGCCAGGGCGCAACCGTCATCGGTACCGCCACTTCCGCTTCGGGTGCAGAGCGCATTGCTGCCACCCTGAAGGAGCACGGCATCACGGGTACCGGGCTGGAACTTAATGTCACCAGCGATGAATCTGTCAGCTCGGTTCTGGCTGCCATTCAGGCGCAGTTCGGTGCACCGACCATCCTGGTGAACAACGCCGGTATCACCCGCGACAACCTGATGATGCGGATGAAGGACGACGAGTGGTTCGATGTCATCGACACCAACCTCAACAGCCTCTACCGTTTGTCCAAGGGCGTTCTGCGTGGCATGACCAAGGCACGTTGGGGTCGTATCATCAGCATCGGCTCGGTGGTAGGTGCCATGGGTAATGCTGGCCAGGTGAACTATGCTGCGGCCAAGGCCGGCCTGGAAGGCTTCAGCCGTGCGCTGGCTCGCGAAGTCGGTTCCCGCGCCGTCACCGTCAACTCGGTGGCTCCCGGCTTTATCGATACCGACATGACCCGTGAGTTGCCGGAAGCTCAGCGCGAAGCGCTGCAGACGCAAATTCCGCTGGGTCGTCTGGGGCAGGCTGATGAAATCGCGAAAGTGGTTTCGTTCCTGGCATCCGACGGCGCGGCATACGTGACTGGCGCAACCATTCCAGTCAACGGCGGGATGTACATGTAGTCAAATGTGACGGATTGCTTTAAAAAAATGTCATACGAGCTGACTAAAATCCGTTATAAAGCTGCAATCAAATTCTAGGCAGCCGGCAGGTGTCATGTTCGAAGGGCGCTTTACGCTTGAAAAGCAGGCGTCTTTCTATAAACTTACACACCGGCCAGCTGCCTGACATATGTCCATTAGGAGTGAAAACAAGGTATGAGCACCATCGAAGAACGCGTCAAGAAAATCGTCGCCGAGCAACTGGGCGTTAAAGAAGAAGAAGTGAAAAACGAATCTTCTTTCGTAGAAGATCTGGGTGCCGATTCCCTTGATACCGTTGAGCTGGTGATGGCTCTGGAAGAGGAATTCGAGACCGAGATTCCTGACGAAGAAGCTGAAAAGATCACTACTGTTCAAGCTGCTATCGACTACGTCAACAGCCACCAGGCTTAAGACTTTGTAGTCGTTGCTTCTTGTCAGGGAAAAACCGCACTGCCTTTGCTGGCGTGCGGTTTTTTCTTTGCGAGAAATGTAGACATCCAGAATAAGGAGAGTGCTGTGTCGCGTAGACGCGTCGTGGTCACCGGTATGGGTATGCTGTCGCCATTGGGTACCGATGTACCGAGCAGTTGGCAGGGCATTCTGGCTGGCCGCAGTGGCATTGGTCTGATCGAGCATACAGACCTTTCTGCCTACTCCACCCGTTTTGGCGGCTCGGTAAAGGGCTTCGAGGTTGAGCAGTATCTGTCGCTCAAGGAAGCTCGCAAGCTCGATTTGTTCATTCAGTACGGTCTGGCTGCCGGTTTTCAGGCGGTTCGTAACGCCGGCCTGGAAGTTACCGATGCAAACCGTGAGCGTATCGGCGTGGCCATGGGTTCAGGCATCGGTGGCCTGACCAATATCGAAGAAACCAGCCGTACCTTGCATGATCAGGGCCCGCGGCGTATTTCGCCGTTCTTCGTGCCTGGTTCGATCATCAACATGATTTCCGGTTTCCTGTCCATCCACCTGGGTGTGCAGGGGCCTAACTACGCCATTGCCACGGCTTGTACCACGGGTACTCATTGCATTGGCATGGCGGCGCGCAACATCGCTTTCGGCGAAGCTGATGTCATGATTGCCGGCGGTGCCGAGATGGCTGCCTGCGGGCTCGGCATGGGCGGCTTTGGTGCTTCGCGCGCACTGTCGACCCGCAATGACGAGCCGACTCGCGCCAGTCGTCCTTGGGACAAAGGCCGCGACGGTTTCGTACTGTCCGACGGTGCCGGCGCCCTGGTGTTGGAAGAGCTGGAGCACGCCAAGGCTCGAGGCGCAACCATCTACGCCGAGCTGGTCGGTTTCGGCATGAGCGGTGATGCCTACCATATGACTTCGCCGCCCGAAGACGGCGCTGGCGCTGCTCGCTGCATGGCCAACGCCCTGCGTGATGCACGTGTCGACCCGGCCCAGGTCAATTACATCAACGCCCACGGCACGTCGACGCCGGCGGGTGACCTGGCGGAAGTTGCTGCGGTCAAGTCGGTGTTCGGCGAGCACGCTTACAAGCTGGCAGTCAGCTCGACCAAGTCGATGACCGGTCACTTGCTGGGTGCTGCGGGTGCTGTCGAGGCGATCTTCAGTGTCCTGGCGATCAATGGGCAGGTGGCGCCACCGACCATCAACCTGGACGAGCCCGATGTGGGTTGTGACCTGGATTTCGTTCCGCATGAGGCGCGCAACATGCCCATCGATGTGGTGCTGTCCAACTCGTTCGGCTTTGGCGGTACCAACGGTTCGCTGGTGTTCCGCCGGTTCGCGGACTGATGCAAGCCTGGGTCGATGGTCACAGTGCCGATTCCCTGGCGCTGCACAACCGCGGCCTGGCTTACGGCGATGGTCTGTTCGAGACCATCGCTGTCATCGCAGGGCGACCGTCCCTGCTCGAATATCACCTCGACCGCCTGGCGCTGGGTTGCCAGCGCCTGGCGATCGAGGCTGATCACGCGCTGATTCGTGATGAGCTGTGTCGATACGCCGCCTTGCTTGGCAATGGCGTGCTCAAGCTCATTCTCACCCGGGGTGATAACCAGCGAGGCTACGCCGCCGCCGCAGGTGCGATTCCGCGCCGTATCCTCCAGGGCAATCCTGCCCCCGCATATCCCATCGAGCATGCCGAGCAGGGGGTCCGCCTCTTTGCCTGTCGTACCCGATTGGCCGAGCAGCCTTTGTTGGCGGGTCTCAAGCATCTCAATCGCCTGGAGCAGGTCCTGGCTCGTGCTGAATGGCAGGGCACCGAGTACGCAGAAGGATTGATGCTTGATGTGTCGGGTCGGGTGATCGAAGGGGTCTACAGCAACCTGTTCCTGGTGCGCAACAATGCCCTGCTGACCGCTGACCTGAGTCGCTGCGGTGTCGCCGGGGTGATGCGTGCGGCCTTGCTGGAGGCTGCGGCCGGGGAGGGCGTCGCGGTGAGCGTCACCGACCTGTCGATGGCAGACCTTGAGCAGGCCGATGAAGTGTTCGTCTGCAACAGTGTCTACGGCATCTGGCCGGTGCGTTCATTTGCATCGCTGAACTGGTCGCCGGGGCCTCTCACCCGTAAACTGCAGGCCATTGCCCGTACGCTACTGGATGCCTGATTCGTGAGACGTAAATTGTTGCTGTTGCTGGAGATCGGTCTGATCCTGGCCGGCCTGGTGCTTGGGTATTCCGCCTGGAAAGTCAGTTCAGCGGTGAAGCAGCCGCTGCACCTGTCCGGCGAGCAGTTGCTGGATGTCCCCACGGGCACCAACCCCAATCGCATGTTCTATCGCATGGAAAACAGCGGCCTGATCGATGACGCGTTCTGGTTGCGCCTCTACTGGCGCTTCAACATGGCGGGCGTGCCGCTGCACACCGGTGAATACCGGATGACACCCGGCATGACTGTCAGCGACCTCTTCGAAGATTGGCGGCGTGGCGACGTCGTGCAATACAACCTGACCCTGGTCGAGGGCTGGACCTTCCGTCAGGTGCGCTCCGCGCTGGCAAAGCATGACAAGATCAAGCACACCCTCGACGGCCTGAGTGACAGCGAAGTGATGGATCGCCTGGGGCATCCCGCTGTTTTCCCTGAAGGCCGGTTCTTCCCGGATACCTACAAGTTCGTTCGCGGCATGACGGACGAAGAGCTGCTGCAGCAGGCTTACGCCCGTCTGGAAGAAGTCCTGGCGAAGGAGTGGGCCGAGCGTCCCGCTGATCTGCCTTATCGCGATCCTTATCAGGCGCTGATCATGGCATCGCTGGTTGAGAAGGAAACCGGCGTTGCGCAGGAGCGCGGGCAGATTGCCGGTGTGTTTGTCCGGCGGATGCGCATCGGCATGCTGCTGCAGACCGATCCGACAGTCATCTACGGCATGGGTGAGCGCTATAACGGCAAGATCACCCGTGCCGACCTGCGTGAGTCCACGCCCTACAACACCTATGTGATTCCCGGGCTGCCGCCGACGCCGATCGCCATGGTCGGCCGCGAGGCGATTCATGCGGCACTCAACCCCGCGTCGGGAAGTAGCCTGTACTTTGTTGCCCGTGGCGATGGCAGTCATGTGTTCTCCGATGATCTGGATGCGCACAATTCGGCGGTCCGCGAGTATCAGCTCAAGCGTCGCGCGGACTATCGCTCCAGCCCGGCACCTCAGCCGGCAAATGGCAACGAGCAGTCGGCGCCCACTGAACAACAGGACGCGCCTGCCGAGCCGGCGGATGCCCCGGCGGCACCGGTCGAGGCGCCTGCCACTGGCGAATCTCCTTCGCAATGAACACTAACGAGGACGGCTTGTGAGCGGTTTGTTTATTACCCTGGAAGGTCCGGAAGGCGCGGGCAAGAGCACCAACCGTGACTATCTGGCCGGGCACCTGCGCGACCAGGGTCTGGATGTGGTGCTGACCCGTGAGCCTGGCGGTACGCCACTGGCCGAGCGGATTCGCGAGCTGTTGCTGGCCCCCAGCGACGAGAAAATGAACGCCGATACCGAGCTGTTGCTGGTGTTTGCGGCCCGGGCCCAGCATCTGGCCGAGGTGATTCGCCCGGCGTTGGCGCGTGGCGCCGTTGTTCTGTGCGATCGCTTTACCGATGCCACCTATGCCTATCAGGGCGGTGGCCGCGGTCTGAGCGTCGAGCGCATCGCGATGCTGGAACAGTTTGTCCAGGGTGGCTTGCAGCCGGACCTGACCCTGTTGTTCGACCTGCCGGTGGAAGTGGGCCTGTCCCGCGCTGCCGCGCGGGGGCGTCTGGACCGTTTCGAGCAGGAAGGGCAGGACTTTTTCCAGGCAGTGCGTCAGGCCTATCTCGATCGCGCCAAGGCGGATCCTCAGCGTTATCGCCTGATCGACGCGGCGCAGCCGCTGGTTCAGGTTCAGCAGTCGCTGGATGGCCTGGTCGGGCAGATCGTGGAGCGTTGCCGTGGCTGAGGCCTATCCGTGGCAGGCGACGCTCTGGCAGCAGCTTGCCGGACGCAGCCGTCATGCCCATGCCTATCTGCTGCATGGCCCGCAGGGTATCGGCAAGCGAGCGCTGGCCGAGCGTCTGATGGCGCTGCTGTTGTGCCAGCGGCCGGAGTCGTTGCAGGCCTGTGGACAGTGCAAGTCTTGCATGTTGCTGGCCGCGGGTAGCCATCCGGACAACTACGTGCTGGAGCCGGAAGAAGCGGACAAGCCTATCAAGGTGGATCAGGTTCGTGACCTGGTCGGCTTCGTCACCCAGACCGCCCAATTGGGCGGACGCAAACTGGTGCTGATCGAGCCGGTCGAAGCGATGAACGTGAATGCCGCCAATGCCTTGCTCAAGAGCCTCGAAGAACCTTCGGGCAATACCGTGCTGTTGCTGGTCACTCATCAGCCAAGCCGCCTGCTGCCTACGATCAAGAGTCGCTGCCAGCAAGTGGCCTGCCCCCAGCCGGGCGAAGCGCAGAGCCTCGCATGGCTGGCCTCGGCGCTACCGGATTGCGATGAGCAGGAGCGCGCTGAGCTGCTGAGTCTGGCCGCTGGCTCCCCGTTGATGGCCGTCAGCCTGCAGGCGCAGGGTGTGCGTGAGCATCGGGCGCAGGTGGTCGAAGGGGTGAAGAAGCTGCTCAAGCAACAGCAATCCCCGACCCAGCTTGCCGAATCCTGGAATGCCATTTCCCTGTTGCATCTTTTTGACTGGTTCTGCGACTGGTCGAACCTGATCCTGCGCTATCAGTTGACCCAGGATGAAGACGGCCTTGGCTTGGCCGATATGCGCAAAGTGGTGCAGTACATGGCGCAGAAGAGTTCGCAGGCCAAGGTGCTGGACATTCAGGACTGGATTCTCGCCCAGCGGCAGAAAGTCCTGTCCAAAGCCAACCTCAATCGCGTGCTGTTACTCGAAGCGCTGCTGGCCTCCTGGGCCATGCTGCCGGGTCAGCGCTGATCAGCCGCGTTTCCAATCCCTTTCAGTGTTGTCATTTCGCCATGCTCGTAGATTCCCATTGTCACCTCGATCGCCTTGACCTTTCCGCCCATGACGGCTCCCTGGATGCCGCGCTGGCCGCCGCGCGGGCCCGTGGGGTGGGGCATTTTCTCTGCATCGGGGTGAGTGCCGACAACGCGGCCCAGGTCAAGGCGCTGGCAGAGCGCTACGAAGATGTCGATTGTTCGGTGGGTATCCATCCGCTGGACCTGGCGCCGGGGGAGGCGCCGGCACTGGACTGGCTGTTGCAGGAGCTGAACCATCCCAATGTCGTCGCGATTGGCGAGACCGGGCTGGATTATCACTACGAGCCGGAGGCGGCAGAGTTGCAGCAAGCGTCGTTCCGACTGCATCTGGACGCCGCACGCATCACCGGCAAACCTGTAGTTATCCACACCCGTGCAGCGCGGGCGGACACCCTGGCACTGCTGCGCGAGGCGGCACTGCCACAGGCCGGAGTGCTGCACTGTTTCACCGAGGATTGGGAGATGGCGCGTGCGGCGCTGGACCTGGGCTATTACATCTCGTTGTCGGGGATTGTCACGTTCCGTAACGCCGACGCCTTGCGGGATGTTGCTCGCCAGGTTCCTGCCGATCGCCTGCTGGTGGAAACCGACTCGCCCTACCTGGCGCCCATTCCGCATCGGGGCAAGCCGAATCTGCCGGAATACGTCCGGGATGTTGCCGAGTTTATCGCCCTGGTTCGCGGCGAGCGTTATGAGCAATTGGCCGCCCAGACCACCGAAAATTTCCGTCGGCTGTTCCCGCTGGCCCGGGTGCGGCAGGGCTGAGCCCGGCGCGCGGGCAAAAAAAACCCGGGTTCTGGGGGGGAATCCGGGTTAAGACCATTAGGAGTAAACAAAGGCGAACACTCCATGATCACCTTTATCGGTGCGACACTTGGGGGGATGTGCCACACCGACAGTTCAAGTATTAATCAGGATTGATAGGCTTCCAGCAGCAACTGCTCGTTTTTTAAACAGATTTGGAATACGCCCGTCGCTGCTGAGCACTCATCGCTCTGCAATTTCTCGTACTATTGCCAATGTTTCGTCGATTACGCGGCGTTCGGTGTAGAAATGTGGGGAAAAACGCACCCCCATGCCGCGCGGGATACATACCACCTGATTTTCCTTCAATTGCCGATGAACCTCCGCGTTGTCCACGCCATCGATGCTGAAAGACACGATGCCGGCGCGGCGAGCCGGATCCTGTGGGCTGTGCAAGCGCACGCCGGGGATCGCGCCGAGTCCGTCGTGCAGCCAGCGCACGCGTTCTGCGATAGCGGCAGCGACCTGTTCCATCCCCACTTCTTCAAGCAATGAAAGGCTGGCTTCGAGCGCTGCGGCGCCGAGCATGTTCGGACTGCCGCATTCGAAACGCCGGGCGCTTTGAGCGGGTTCCCAGGTGGTGCGGTTGTAGTCGCCCATGTGTTCCAGCATGTGCCAGCCATATTCGCTGAGCTTCAGTTGCGGGCGAACCTCGGCACGGCAGTAGAACATCCCCAGGCCTTCCGGGCCGAGCATCCATTTGTGGCCATCGGCCATGGCGAAGTCGCACTGGCAGGCCTGCGCATCGAAGGGCAGGGCGCCGATCTGCTGGATAGCGTCGACACAAAACAGCACGCCGCGCTCGCGGCAGCCTTGGCCGAGGCGCACCAGGTCCATGCGCAGACCGCTGGCGAACTGCACCGAGCTGATCGACATCAGTCGGGTTTGTGGTCCGCAGGCGGCCAGCAGTGCGGCTTCCGGATCGTCACCCTTGAGATCGGCCTGGACCACTTCGACGCCTTGGCTCGCCAAGGCCTCCCAGACGATGCGGTTGGACGGGAATTCTTCGTTGCTGATGACGATCTGGTCGCCTGACTGCCAATCCAGTCCAAAGGCCACGAAGGACAACGCCTCGGACGTGTTCTTGACCAGTGCGATGTCGTCGGTGGAGGGGGCATTGATCAGGCGCTGCAGGCGCTCGCGCAGACGCTGCTCCATGAGCATCCACTCCGGGTAGTCGCGGGCGCCCAGCCAAACGTTTTCCCGGGCGAAGCGGCTGACCGCCTCGCTGGCGCGTTTCGGCCAGGGTGCGACGGCCGCGTGATTCAGGTAACGCAGGCCCGGGGCCTGTTCGAACTCTTCAGGAAACGTAGACATGGTTGGATGATCCGTGCATTTTGGCGCAAGTTAGGCATAATACTTGGCTTCGATTTTGATCCAGTCCTTCTTATGCAGAAAGAACCTCGTAAGGTCCGTGAGTTTCGTCGCCGTGAGCAAGAAATTCTCGATACCGCACTCAAGCTGTTTCTCGAACAGGGTGAAGACAGCGTCACCGTCGAGATGATCGCTGATGCAGTGGGTATCGGCAAAGGCACGATCTACAAGCACTTCAAATCCAAGGCGGAGATCTACCTGCGCCTGATGCTCGACTATGAGCGCGATTTGAACCAATTGCTGCACTCCGCCGACGTCGACCGTGACAAGGAAGCCTTGTCGCGTGCCTATTTCGAATTCCGCATGCGTGATCCACAGCGCTACCGGTTGTTCGATCGCCTTGAAGAAAAGGTGGTCAAGGGGCATCAGGTTCCGGACATGGTCGAGGAGTTGCACAAGATCCGTGCCTCGAACTTCGATCGCCTGACCCTGCTGATCAAGGGGCGCATCAGCGAAGGCAAGCTGGAAGACGTACCGCCGTACTTCCACTACTGCGCCGCCTGGGCGCTGGTGCACGGTGCCGTGGCGCTCTACCACTCGCCGTTCTGGAGCAACGTCCTGGAAGATCAGGAAGGTTTCTTCCAGTTCCTCATGGATATCGGCGTGCGCATGGGCAACAAGCGCAAACGCGATCCGGAGCCTTCTGCTAGCTGATAGCCGTTTGCGACACAATGCTACTGGGCGCGACAGGGCGGGAATATACTTTGGGTGTGAGGCTTGCAAAAACCTGATTTATGAGTCAGGTTTCGCGAGCCCGATTCATCCATGCCGGAGTTTTCCATGATCGTCGACCGTCAAGGCAGGCGTTTTCGCAATTTGCGTGTCAGCCTTACCGCCGCCTGCAATTACGCGTGCACTTATTGCGTGCCTGATGGGAAACGACTGGTCGCCGCCCAGGACGAGCTGTCTGCCGAGGCCTTGGCTCGCGGCGTGGCTTACCTGATCGAGGCCGCTGGCATCGAGCGTCTGCGGGTAACCGGTGGCGAGCCACTGGTCAGCCCCAAGCTGGAAGCCTTCCTCAAGACGGTCGCCGGATTCGGCCTGGACGACATCAGCCTCACCACAAACGGCCAACTCCTGGCGCGCAAGCTTCCCCTGCTTTGCGAAACCGGCATCCGCCGACTCAATGTCTCCCTCGATACCCTCGACGCTAGCGCCTTCCGGAGCATCTCCCGTGGTGGCGACCTGGCCAGTGTGCTGGATGGCATGACCCAAGCGGCGGCGACAGGCATGAAGATCAAGGTCAACATGGTGCCGCTGCGCGGACAGAACCTCGATCAGGTCTTGCCGCTGCTGGATTTCTGCCTGGAGCATGGCTACGAGTTGCGCTTCATCGAGCTGATGCGAATGGGCCACCTGGCCAAGGACAACAATATGTTCCTGCAGCAGTTCGTCGGCCTTGAGCAACTGCTGCAAATCATCGGCGAGCGCTACGAGTACGCCCAGGCCGAGGCGCCGATCGATGCCACCGCGCTGCGTTATCGGGTTCCGGGGCGGGGCGTCTTCGGTGTGATCGCCAATGAAAGCGTGCCTTTCTGCCGGACCTGCTCACGGCTGCGTCTGTCCTCCACCGGCTGGCTTCATGGTTGCCTGTCGTCGAGCAATCGACATTTCATTGGCGACCTGCTCGACCAGCCGCGCCATCAGGCCCTGCCGGCGTTGCAAGGGCTGTTGGTCAAGGCGCTGGGCGACAAGCAGAGCGTTGCCTTCTCCGGTGGCGCCACAGTGATGAAAATCATCGGCGGCTAGCTCGGCAAGCTGGCGCAAAATCTGCATCAGCGGGCTGTTCGCCGGTTTTCCGTCGCCGGCTCCTGGAGGAAAGATGCGTAGCCTGGTTCTGCTGATAGCGCTGATGGCGCTGGGTGGCTGCATGAATGTCAGCGACATGGGTGAGGGCGCCCGTTACCACATGAGCGACGCCGGTCTGCTTGATCACAGCGATACCCAGCGTTCGATGTCGCTGCGTTTGCAGCCTGACTCGTTCATTTTCATCGCCCAGGGCGCATTCGTCCCGCCGGGTGGTGCCTATCCGCGGCCAAACGTGGTGGCGGAGGAGGCCTTCAAGGGCTTCATCGAATACTTCCCGCTGGTGCGTCGTGCCCAGGGGCCGATCGGCCTCGAACAGGCGCTGACCGAGGCGCGTGCGGTGGGAGCGCATTATCTGCTCTACACCCGCTTCGCCAAGGCGGACAACCGTATCGGCAACGGCGACGAATGGTATGACGAGCAGGCGGTCGACCGCCTCGGTGTCGATACCGGTGTTGTGCAGATGATGCTTATCGAGACCAGCACCCGCTACCTGATCGATACGGCGAGAATTCGCAGTCGTGGCGGATTGCTGACGTTCCACGACAACAAGCCGGAAGATTTGCTCGGCCCGCCGCTCGAGAACTATGCTCGCTCGCTTCTGGGTCTGGGTCGCTGAGGACTACGAACAATGGCTGACACGGGCAAGGCCAACGACCTGTTGGCGCAGATTCCCCAGGCGGAAAAGGGCTTGCCGCCCGTCCACCTGTGGAATCCGGACTTCTGCGGCGATATCGACATGCGCATCGCCCGTGACGGTACCTGGTTCTACCTGGGGACGCCCATTGGCCGCAAACCTATGGTGCGGCTGTTTTCCACCATCATTCGCCGGAACGGTGATGATTATTTCCTGGTGACGCCGGTGGAAAAGGTGGGCATCACGGTGGATGACGCGCCGTTCGTCGCGGTAAGTCTCGAGGTGCAAGGCCGCGGGGAGCAGCAGGTGCTGTGTTTCACCAGCAATGTCGAGGACCGGGTCGAGGCCGGCCCCGAGCATCCGTTGCGCTTCATCATCGATCCTGTAACTCAGGAGCCTTCGCCCTACGTGCACATGCGCGCCAATCTCGAAGCGCTGATCCATCGCAATGTGTTTTATGAGCTGGTGGATCTGGCGGTCACCCGGGAGATCGACGGCGAGGCGTGGCTGGGTGTGTGGAGTTCAGGGGTGTTCTACCCCATCGGCAAGGAATGAACCTGAGGTGGGCGTCCGCGGTGGCGGGCGCCAGGCCTGCCAATAAAACTTTTCGGCCGGAAATGAAAAAACCTCCAGTGCTTGCGCATCTGGAGGTTTTCAGTATTTGGCTCCACGACCTGGACTCGAACCAGGGACCCAATGATTAACAGTCATTTGCTCTACCAACTGAGCTATCGCGGAATCTGTGGCGTATCTTACTGATTGCTAAAGGGAAGTCAAGCCTCCCTTTGGCAATCAGTGATTTTTACAGAACTTCGACAATCGCCTTGGTGACGACGTGAATATTGCTCTGGTTCAGCGTGGCAACGCAGATGCGGCCAGTGTCCAGCGCGTAGATGCCGTACTCGTCCTTCAGACGGGTAACCTGCTCAACGCTCAGGCCGGAGTAGGAGAACATGCCGCGTTGGCGACCGACGAAGCTGAAGTCACGCTTGGCGCCGTATTCAGCCAGCAGTTCGACCATCTGCTTGCGCATGCCGTGGATGCGGCCGCGCATTTCACCCAGTTCGGTTTCCCACATCTGACGCAGCTCGGCGCTGTTCAGTACCGCGGCGACGATGCTGGCACCGTGGGTTGGCGGGTTGGAGTAGGTGGTGCGGATCACGCGTTTGACCTGGGACAGCACGCGAGTGCTTTCTTCCTTGGCGCTGGTGACGATCGACAGGGCACCGACACGCTCGCCATACAGCGAGAACGACTTGGAGAACGAGCTGGAAACGAAGAAGTCCAGGCCCGACTCGGCGAACAGGCGTACCGCGAAGGCGTCTTCGGCAATGCCGTCGCCAAAGCCCTGGTAAGCCATGTCCAGGAATGGAACGTGACCCTTGGCCTTGATGACTTCCAGGACGTTTTTCCAGTCCGCCAGGCTCAGGTCCACACCGGTCGGGTTATGGCAGCAAGCGTGCAGGACGATGATCGAACCGGCTGGCAGCTCGTTCAGGTCTTCCAGCATGCCGGAGCGGTTGACGTCGTTGCTCGGCGCGTCGTAGTAGCGATAGTTCTGCACCGGGAAACCGGCGGTTTCGAACAGGGCGCGGTGGTTTTCCCAGCTCGGGTCGCTGATGGCGACGACGGCGTTCGGCGACAGTTGCTTGAGGAAGTCGGCACCAATTTTCAGTGCGCCAGTACCGCCGACGGCTTGAACGGTCACCACACGGCCTTCGGCCAGCAGTGGAGACTCGGCACCGAACAGCAGTTTCTGAACAGCCTGGTCGTAGGCAGCGATACCGTCGATTGGCAGGTAACCGCGGGAAGCGTGCTGTGCAGCACGTTGGGTTTCGGCTTCGATGACCGCACGCAGCAGTGGGATGCGTCCTTCTTCGTTGCAGTAGACGCCTACGCCCAGGTTGACCTTGTTGGTACGTGGATCGGCGTTGAATGCTTCGTTGAGGCCCAGAATGGGATCGCGTGGTGCCAGCTCGACAGCGGAAAACAGGCTCATTATTACCTTGGCTCTGAATTGGAGGGTGAGTAGGGTTTGCACGCTCCAGCCGAATGCACTAGAGCGGTGCACAAACGGGGAGTCAGTATAGTGATACCGACCGGTCACGGCGACAGTCTGCCGCAGCTTTTCCTGCTGTTTGTGGGAATATTTTTCGACCGTTAGTCGAATCCTTCAGTCAACAGTAGGAAATGCACTGCGCGCTGGGTTGAAACTGGCGTAGGGCGCCTTCAATTGGGTATAAGTACTGTCTAAAAATACAGTTACCTGTATTCGCACTTAACCAGGGGTTCGTCATGTCCGAGTTTCAGCTCGTCACCCGTTTCCAGCCGGCCGGCGACCAGCCGGAAGCCATCCGCCTGATGGTCGAGGGCATCGAAGCCGGGCTGGCGCACCAGACCCTGCTGGGTGTGACCGGTTCGGGCAAGACCTTCAGCATCGCCAACGTGATCGCTCAGGTGCAGCGCCCGACCCTGGTGCTGGCGCCGAACAAGACCCTGGCAGCGCAGCTCTACGGCGAGTTCAAGGCGTTCTTCCCGAACAACTCGGTCGAGTATTTCGTTTCCTACTACGACTACTACCAGCCGGAAGCCTACGTACCGTCGTCCGACACCTTCATCGAGAAGGACGCCTCGATCAACGATCACATCGAGCAGATGCGACTGTCGGCGACCAAGGCGTTGCTGGAGCGGCGCGATGCGATCATCGTCACCACCGTTTCCTGCATTTACGGTCTGGGCAGCCCGGAAACCTACCTGAAGATGGTCCTGCACGTGGACCGTGGCGACAAACTCGACCAGCGCGCCCTGTTGCGCCGTCTGGCCGACCTGCAATACACCCGCAACGAGATGGATTTTGCCCGTGCGACCTTCCGGGTGCGCGGCGATGTGATCGATGTGTATCCCGCCGAATCCGATCTGGAGGCGATCCGCATCGAGCTGTTCGACGATGAAGTGGAAAGCCTCTCCGCCTTCGATCCGTTGACCGGCGAGGTGATCCGCAAGCTGGCGCGATTCACCTTCTACCCGAAAAGCCACTACGTCACCCCGCGGGAAACCCTGCTCGGCGCGGTGGAGGGGATCAAGGAAGAACTCAAGGACCGCCTGGAATACCTGCACAAGGCCAACAAGCTGGTGGAAGCCCAGCGCCTGGAGCAGCGGACCCGTTTCGACCTGGAGATGATCCTCGAACTGGGCTACTGCAACGGCATCGAAAACTACTCGCGCTACCTCTCCGGGCGTCCGGCCGGGGCGCCGCCGCCAACCCTCTACGACTACCTGCCGCCCGATGCGCTGCTGGTGATCGACGAATCCCACGTCAGCGTTCCGCAGGTCGGGGCGATGTACAAAGGCGACCGCTCGCGCAAGGAAACCCTGGTTGAGTACGGATTCCGCCTGCCGTCGGCGCTGGACAACCGGCCCATGCGCTTCGACGAGTGGGAGAGCGTCAGCCCACAGACCATCTTTGTTTCCGCCACGCCCGGGGTTTACGAGGCCGAGCATGCCGGCCGAGTGGTGGAGCAGGTGGTGCGGCCGACCGGCCTGGTCGACCCGCAAGTGGAAATTCGCCCGGCGCTGACCCAGGTCGACGATCTGCTGTCGGAGATCCGCAAGCGTGTGGCCGTGGAAGAGCGGGTGCTGGTCACCACCCTGACCAAACGCATGGCCGAGGACTTGACCGACTACCTGGCCGACCACGATGTGCGGGTGCGCTACCTGCACTCGGATATCGATACGGTGGAGCGCGTCGAAATCATCCGCGACCTGCGCCTGGGCACCTTCGACGTGCTGGTGGGGATCAACCTGCTGCGTGAGGGCCTGGACATGCCGGAGGTGTCGCTGGTGGCGATCCTTGATGCCGACAAAGAGGGCTTCCTGCGGTCCGAGCGCTCGCTGATCCAGACCATCGGCCGGGCGGCGCGTAACCTCAATGGCCGGGCGATCCTGTACGCCGACCGCATGACCGGCTCGATGCAGCGCGCGATCGATGAGACGGAGCGCCGCCGCGAGAAGCAGGTCGCCTTCAACCTGGCCAACGGCATCGTGCCCAAAGGCGTGGTCAAGGACATCACAGACATCCTCGAAGGCGCCAATGTGCCGGGCTCGCGCAGCAAGAAGCGCAAAGGCATGGCCAAGGCCGCGGAGGAGAGCGCTCGCTACGAAGCCGAGCTGCGTTCGCCGGGCGAGATCGCCAAGCGAATCAAGCAGCTTGAAGAGAAGATGTACCAGTTGGCACGGGACTTGGAGTTCGAGGCGGCGGCACAGATGCGTGATGAGATCACCCAGTTGCGTGAGCGCTTGCTTACCGTGTGACGTTTCTGTCGCTCATGACGGCCAAGTCGCTGGCAAGCGGTGCTCCGCTTGCCAGCGATCAGGTCAGTGCGCTTCTCCGGCCTTCAAGCCCTGCGGCAATTTCCGGGTCAATACGACCGCCACCATGCTGATCGCCAGGCCGATCCCAACGAAATGGAAGGCATCGTTGTAGGCCATGATCAGCGCCTGCTGATGGACGATTTCGCTCAGCTTGCCGAGCGCAGCAGCCTCGCTGCCCAGCTTCTCCGTCAGCAATGCCAGCCGTTCCGCGACTTGCGGGTTGGTCGGCACCACCGATTCCCGCAAATAGTCGAAATAGGTCTTGGCCCGAGCGTCCAGCAGGGTTGCCAGCAGGGCGATGCCGATCGCGCCGCCCAGGTTGCGCAGGATGTTGAACAGGCTCGACGCGGAGCCGGCGTCCTGCGGCTGGATGTACGCCGTGGCAATCAGCGAGATGGTCACCATGATCATCGGCTGGCCAAGGGCGCGGATGATCTGGATATGGTTGAACTGGCTGCCGGCGAAATCCGGATTGAGCACCCCGGAGCTGAAGCTGGCCAGGCCAAAGAGACCAAAGCCCAGGGCGCAGAGGATCTTCGGCGAAATCACCTTCATCAATTGCGGCACCAGCGGAATCAGGAATAACTGCGGGATGCCCATCCACATGATCACTTCGCCGATCTGCAGCGCGTTGTAGTTCTGGATCTGCGCCAGGTACAGCGGCAGCAGATAGATCGAGCCATACAGCCCTACGCCCATCCCCAGGCTGGCAATGCTCGACAGGCCGAAATTACGGTTCTTGAGGATGCGCAGGTTGATCAGCGGGTTCGGCTTGGACAACTGCAGGATCACGAAGGTGATCAGGCTGACCACGGCGATACTGCCCAGGCCGACGATCAGGCTCGATTCCAGCCAGTCCTTGCGATGCCCTTCTTCAAGAAACACCTGCAGGCAACCCAGGCCCACGCCGAGGGTGACGATGCCGGCGTAATCGGTGCTTTTCAGCAACTCCCAGTGAGCTTCCTTCTTCTCCAGGCCATAAAGCAAGCCGGCGATCATGATCAGGCCGGGTGGGATGTTGATGTAGAAGATGTACTCCCAGCCCCAGTTTTCTGTCAGCCAACCTCCCAGTGTCGGACCGATCGAGGGCGCGAAGGTCGCGGTCATGGCAAACATCGCCATGCCCTTGGCGCGATGGTGCTCGGGCAGCTTGATCAGGGTCAGGGTGAAGGCCAGCGGGATCAATGCCCCGCCGGTAAAGCCCTGCATGGCGCGGAAGATGATCATGCTCTCCAGGTTCCAGGCCATCGAGCACAACAACGAGGAAGCCAGGAAGCCGAGGGACACCCACACCGCCAGTCGCCGGGCCGAGAGTAACTGCACCAGCCAGGCGGTGAGCGGAATCATGATGATTTCGGCTACAAGGTACGAGGTCGAAATCCACGAGCCTTCTTCCAGCGTCGCTGACAGCGCGCCTTGAATGTCCTTGAGCGACGAGTTGGTGATCTGGATGTCCAGCACCGCCATGAAGGCACCGAGCATCACGCTCATCACGGCAATCCAGTCGCGCCGGCTCGGTTCGCCGACGGGACGGATCAGTTGATCACCGGCCATCGCTACGCAGATCGACGGTGGCGGTGACCGACATGCCGGGGCGGATCCGGCCATGCAGTGGGTTATCGGCGGCGAAGGTCAGCTTCACCGGAATACGTTGTACGACCTTGGTGAAGTTACCGGTGGCGTTGTCTGGCGGCAGCAGGCTGAACTGCGCGCCGGAAGCGGCGAACAGACTGTCCACGCGGCCTTCGATCGGCGTGTCCGGGTAGCTGTCGAACACCAGTTCGGCGCGCAGGCCGGGCTGCATCCTGCCGATCTGAGTTTCCTTGAAGTTGGCCTGGACCCAGATGTCCTCGTCAGGAACGATCGACAGCAGGTAGGCGCCGGCCTGCACATATTGGCCATCGCGAGCGGAGCGCTGGCCGACCATGCCGCTGATCGGCGCGTGGATTTCGCTGCGGGTCAGGTTCAGCTCGGCTTGGGCCAGGTCGGTGCGGGCTGTGGCGATCTGCGCATCAAGGCGCTTGAGTTCGGCTTCCAGTGCGCTGACCTGCTGGCGCTGGCCCTGCAGATCGGCCTGGGCCTTGTTCACCTGGGAGCGGGCGACGTTGCTTTCGGCGGAAAGGGTGGTCACTCGCTCCTCGGACACGAAGCCCGGCTTGCGCAGGGCCTGGGCGCGGTTCAAGTCCAGTTGCGTGCGACCCAGGGTGGCCTGGTTGGCGGAAACCTGGGCCTGGCCGGCGGCGATCAGGCTGGATTGCTGGGTCAGCCGGCTGTCGGCCTGCAAGCGCTCGGCCTCGCGGGTCGCGAGGGTGGCGCGGGCGCGTTCGACGGCAAACTGGAAGTCGTCACCTTCCAGGCGCACCAGCAGATCGCCTTTGTTCACGTGCTGGTTGTCCTGCACCAGCACGCTGTCGATGCGGGCGCCGAGTTGGCTGGATACCCGAGTGATCTCCCCCTGGACATAGGCGTTGTCGGTGCTTTCGTAGAAGCGGCCTTTGAAATACCACTGGGCGAAGAACGCGAGGGAAATCAGCAGGACCAGAAGAAGAAAAATCAGCAGGCGGCGCTTGAGTTGGGCTGGCATGGGGACGATCGTTCCGAAAATGTAAGCAAATTTAACAAGTTTTGGATCCAGCCGCACAAGTGGCGATCACGCCCATTACTGGAGCCCGGCGCCTGCTCCCTGTTAACATCCCGGCTTTGTTTCATCTCTTGTTCGAGACTCTCATGACCACCGTTCGCACGCGCATCGCGCCTTCGCCGACTGGCGATCCCCACGTCGGCACCGCTTACATCGCCCTGTTCAACTACTGCTTTGCCAAGCAGCACGGCGGCGAGTTCATCCTGCGTATCGAAGATACCGACCAACTGCGTTCGACCCGCGAATCCGAACAACAGATTTTCGACGCGCTGCGCTGGTTGGGCATCGAGTGGAGCGAAGGCCCGGACGTCGGTGGCCCGCATGGCCCGTACCGGCAGAGCGAGCGGGGCGATATCTACAAGCAGTACGCCCAGCAACTGGTCGACCTGGGGCACGCGTTCCCGTGCTTCTGCACCGCTGAAGAGCTGGACCAGATGCGCGCCGAGCAGACGGCCCGCGGCGAGACCCCGCGCTACGACGGTCGCGCGCTGCTGCTGTCCCAGGAAGAAGTCCAGCGCCGCCTGGCGGCGGGCGAGCCACACGTGATCCGCATGAAGGTGCCGAGTGAAGGCGTCTGCGTGGTGCCGGACATGCTCCGTGGCGACGTCGAGATCCCGTGGGATCGCATGGACATGCAAGTGCTAATGAAGACCGACGGTCTGCCGACCTACTTCCTGGCGAACGTGGTCGACGACCACCTGATGGGCATCACTCACGTCCTGCGCGGTGAAGAGTGGCTGCCGTCGGCACCCAAGCTGATCAAGCTGTACGAGTACTTCGGTTGGGAACAGCCCAAGCTTTGCTACATGCCGCTGCTGCGTAACCCGGACAAGAGCAAGCTGTCCAAGCGCAAGAACCCGACGTCGGTCACCTTCTACGAGCGCATGGGCTTCATGCCGGAAGCCATGCTCAACTACCTGGGCCGCATGGGCTGGTCGATGCCCGACGAGCGCGAGAAGTTCTCCCTGAGCGAAATGGTCGAGCACTTCGACCTGTCGCGGGTATCGCTGGGCGGGCCGATCTTCGACATCGAGAAGCTGTCCTGGCTCAACGGCCAGTGGCTGCGTGACCTGCCGGTGGAAGAGTTCGCCGCGCGGGTGCAGAAGTGGGCGTTCAACAGCGACTACATGATGAAGATCGCGCCGCACGTGCAGGGCAGGGTGGAGACGTTCAGTCAGGTCGCACCGCTGGGTGGCTTCTTCTTCGAAGGCGCGCTGCGTCTCGATGCAAAGCTGTTCGAGCACAAGAAGCTGTCTCCGGACCAGGTGCGCCAGGTGCTGCAACTGATCCTGTGGAAGCTGGAAAGCCTGCGTCAGTGGGAAAAAGACCGCATCACCGGCTGTATCCAGGCGGTAGTCGAAGCCCTGGAGCTTAAACTGCGCGACGCGATGCCACTGATGTTTGCCGCGATCACCGGCCAGGCCAGTTCGGTTTCGGTGCTCGACGCCATGGAAATCCTCGGCCCTGACCTGACGCGCTATCGCTTGCGCCAGGCGCTGGAACTGCTGGGCGGCGTTTCGAAGAAAGAAAACAAGGAATGGGAGAGGCTGCTGGGCACTATCGCCTGACCGCTGCCGCATCCTTTTTCGCGGGGCGAACCTGCTTTCACCGGTGTATTGCCGGGGAAGCGGGTTCGCCCCGCGATGCTTTGCGCCCTGGTGCGAAGCGCCATTCCCCCGAAAACACGGGACTTTTTCCGCTCAAGGAAGGTAAGTGATTGTTATCTAGGAAAAAGTTTTTGAATTTTATTGAAAATATATTTGACAGGTCTTTGATCCGAACTTAATATGCGCCCCGTCCACAGCGATGAACGAAAACGAAACGCGAAGCACCCAGCCAAGCGATTCAGTTCAAAGCGACATTGTGGGGCTATAGCTCAGCTGGGAGAGCGCCTGCATGGCATGCAGGAGGTCAGCGGTTCGATCCCGCTTAGCTCCACCAATTTCCAGCTTGGCAGTCAATTCCAGCGACTGCCGGCATGATCGGTTCGAAGAACCGGTCGATGGTAGAAGGGTTGCGTCCCCTTCGTCTAGTGGCCTAGGACACCGCCCTTTCACGGCGGTAACAGGGGTTCGAGTCCCCTAGGGGACGCCAGTTTTACACAAGCGATGTCGAAAGAGGTCGCTGGGCCGCGAGGCTAGAAATCTGGGGCTATAGCTCAGCTGGGAGAGCGCCTGCATGGCATGCAGGAGGTCAGCGGTTCGATCCCGCTTAGCTCCACCAATTCCGCCAGGATTCGTGAAAACGGATCTTTACGAAGGTTTAAAGTCCCCTTCGTCTAGTGGCCTAGGACACCGCCCTTTCACGGCGGTAACAGGGGTTCGAGTCCCCTAGGGGACGCCATTTTACCCGCTTTGCGGGATTTCAAGGCTCATTCGCTTATTGAATGAGCCTTTTGTTTTTTCCCTCGAAAAAAGTTTTTGCCCCGTGCGCGACAAGCGGCGGGGCAAAAGGCTTGCTTTTAAATATTATGAGCATAATATTTCAACCATAATATTTTGGAGGCGAGCCATGAACGACAAGAAAGCCAGAACCCGCGAACGCATCCTCGATGCCGCGCGTCACGCGCTGATCCAGCAAGGGCCCGCCGATCCCAGCGTCAATCAGGTAATGGGTGCTGCCGGCCTGACCGTTGGTGGTTTCTACGCCCATTTCGACAGCAAGGAAGCCTTGATGCTCGAAGCGTTCAGCCAATTGCTCGGCGAGCGTCGTGCCTTGTTGTCCCAGGTTGATCCGGCGTTGGATGGCCAGTCGCGGCGGGCGCTGGTTGCCGCGTTCTATCTATCGCGCAAGCACCGTGACTCCACCGGGGATGCCTGTCCGCTGCCTACGTCCCTGAGTGAAATGACCCGACTGCCCGATGCCTTCCGCGACGTGCTCGCCGAACACATCGAGATGATGACCGCGCAATTGGTCGACAGCCCCGATGAGGCTGACAAATTCCTCGCCGACCTTGCGCTGATGGTCGGCGGCCTGGCCCTGGCGCGAGCCCTGGGCACCAGCGATCTGTCCGATCGCATCCTGCGTGCCGCCAAAACGGCGGTGATTTGAGCGACCCCTCTGGAGCTAAGCGATGAATACCTTGAGCTGGATTCGCGGCGTGAACGGCACCTTGGGGCGTCTGGTCCCTGGGCATATCGCCAGCAAGATGCACCGCGCCTTCTTGACGCCCTACACCCGCCCACCGCGGGACTGGGAGTTGCCCGTGCTGGAGCGGGCTGAGCGCATCACTCTGCGTTTCGGTCTGTCCGCATTGCGCTGGGGCCAAGGGCCGACTGTCCTGTTGATGCACGGCTGGGAAGGGCGTCCGACCCAATTCGCCAAGATCATCGAAACCCTGGTGGACGCCGGTTACACCGCGGTCGCGCTGGACGGCCCGGCCCATGGCCGCTCGCCGGGTGACGAGGCGCACGTTGGCCTCTTTGCCCGCGCCGTGCTGGAGGCCGCAGCGGAATTGCCGCCGCTCAAGGCGGTGATCGGCCACTCCATGGGCGCCGCCAGTGTGCTCTTGGCGATGCAGCTGGGCCTGCGTGCCGAAGCGGTGGTCAGCATCGCCGCGCCGGCGCGGTTGCTGGGCGTATTGCGCGGTTTTGCCCGGCACCTGAACCTGCCGCCTCGGGCGCGGGCAGCCTTCATTCGCAAGGTGGAACGGGATGTCGGTTTGCCGGTGGCAAAGCTGGATGTCAGTGGTTACCAACTGGAAGTGCCGGGCCTGATCGTGCACGCCGAGGACGACAGGCTGGTCCCGGCCAGCGAAGCCCAGGTGATCCACGACGCCTGGTTCGACAGTCGCCTGCTGATGCTGGAGCAAGGGGGGCATCAGCGCGTATTGGCCGATCCGCGAGTGGTTTCCGGCGTTCTCGACCTGCTCAAGCGAAGTGACATGCCGCTGCGCCAATCGGCGTAAGCATCCGTTACACTCTGCCCGTTCATCACATACGGGAGTGGGCATGAGCTGGGATCTGGCAACGCCATTCGTCATCGACCTTCGCGTCGGTGCCGAGGATATCGACGGACTGGGGCATGCCAACAATGCCGTCTACGTTTCCTGGCTGGAGCGCTGCGCCTGGCGTCATTCGCAGCGCCTCGGCCTGGACTTGACGGAGTACCGTCGGCTGGACCGGGCCATGGCGGTGGTTCGTCACGAAATCGACTACCTGGCCAGCGCCTACGAAGACGACGAATTGCAGTTGGCAACCTGGATCGTCGACTGGGATCAGCGCCTGAAAATGACCCGGCGCTTCCAGCTGGTTCGCCCCAGCGACGGCGTCACGCTGCTTCGCGCGCAAACCACCTTTGTCTGCATCGAGTTGTCCACAGGGCGACCCAAACGCATGCCACCTGAATTCCTCGAAGGCTACGGCCAGGCGCTGCTGAGCAACCCGACGTGATTCGCCGGGCTGAGGCTGCGGACGGCGTTGCGGTTCGCGGCGTCGTGGAGGCTGCCTATCTGCCTTACGTCGCCAGCATCGGCGTGCGCCCTGGTCCGCTGGATGACGATTACGACGACCTGATCCGCCAGCAGCAGGTCTGGCTGGTGGAACAGGGGAGCGATGTGTGCGCCATTCTTGTGCTGTGCCATGAGGCGGAAGCGATGCTGCTCTCCAACGTCGCGGTCAATCCCGCCTTCCAGGGCCAGGGTCATGGCCGCCGGCTGATCGACTTCGCCGAGGCTCGCGCCCTGGACGCCGGTTTTTCCCTGATTCGGCTCTACACCAACGCCGCGATGCAGGCGAATGTGGCGCTCTACGAGCGGTTGGGCTATCGCGAGACTCACCGGGGCGCCGAGCACGGCTTCAATCGGGTGTTCATGGAGAAGCGGCTGGTTTGAGCCAGCGTGAAAGCGCTGACCGTATTCGCCGGAAAAAGCCAGGGCGTTCAAGGGTGTTTCGATTGCCTTCAAGCGGGCCGTGCACGTCGCTGGCGAGCCAAGAAACGGGTTGCTCCTTCACTGTTTCCGTCCTTCGCCGCTCATGGTCGAAGTTGAGAATGTCGTAATTGCTCTTTTTGATGTGCATGTCCCGTTCCTTGTTGTGCGGCGCGTCGAGGGTTGCGGCAAGCAAGCGGCTCAAAGAACGTGAACATTTGTGATATCTCCGAATAGGGAAGGATTGCCCGCTGATTCGGGCACCTGAAACTCTCAAACAAGAAAGCGCTGACGTCACGCAGGCCCTTTCCTCGAAGCCTGTAAGACCCAGCCCTTTTCGACCAAGCGTCTACCCGAGACCCGCGGCCCTTCCATTTGCCCAATCCCCGTTTACTATGTGCGCAATTTTTCCGAGGTCTTCCCCCATGCAAATTGCCCTGGCCCCGATGGAGGGGCTGGTCGACAACATCCTGCGCGACGTTCTGACCCGGGTCGGCGGTATCGACTGGTGTGTCACCGAGTTCATTCGCGTCTGCGACCGGGTGCTGCCCGCTGCCACGTTCCACAAAATGGCACCGGAGCTGGAGCAGGGCGCGCGGACGGCCGCAGGGGTACCGATGCGTGTGCAATTGCTCGGCTCCGATCCGGTTTGCCTGGCGGACAACGCCGCGCTGGCCTGCGAGCTGGGCGCGCCGGTGATTGACCTGAACTTCGGCTGCCCGGCCAAGACGGTGAACAAGTCTCGCGGTGGGGCGGTGCTGCTCAAGGAGCCGGAATTGCTGTTCCGCATCGTCAGCGAGGTGCGCAAGGCGGTGCCGGCGCATATTCCGGTGACCTCGAAGATGCGCCTGGGCTTCGAGAGCCCGGACGGCGCGCTGGACTGCGGCCGGGCCCTGGCCGACGGTGGCTCGGCGCATCTGGTGGTGCACGCGCGGACCAAGGTCGAGGGCTACAAGCCGCCGGCCCATTGGGAGTGGGTGGCCAAGGTGCAGGACGTGGTCAAGGTGCCGGTGTTCGCCAACGGCGAGGTCTGGACCCTGGACGACTGGCGGCGCTGCCGCGAGGTCAGTGGCGTGAAGGACATCATGCTCGGCCGTGGCCTGGTGTCACGACCGGACCTGGCTCGACAGATCGCCGCGGTGCGCGATGGCGTGGATTTCCAGCCGCTGGACTGGCAGTCGTTGTTGCCGCTGATCCAGGTGTTCTGGCTGCGGGTTCGCGAAGAGATGACCCCTCGCCAGGCGCCGGGCCGTCTCAAGCAGTGGGTGGCGATGCTGACCCGGACCTATCCCGAAGCCGTCGCACTGTTCAATGAACTGCGTCGCGAGACCGACTGTGATCGGGTCGGCCTGCTGATCGATGTGCCACCGCCCGTCGCTGCGGCGTAGGAAAATTTTCTCGACAGCGCTTGAAATAATTCTGGTGGTCCATATCTAGGGAGTACGCGATGCCGAAGTCGGGTCGCGTCAATCTCAACTCGCTGATATTTCAGGAGATGTACCATGACCACCGCTTTTTCTCTGGCTCCACTGTTCCGTCATTCCGTTGGTTTCGACCGTTTCAACGACCTGTTCGAATCCGCGGCGCGTAATGAGTCGGGTAGCAGCTACCCACCCTACAACGTTGAAAAACATGGCGATGACCACTATCGAATCGTTGTTGCCGCGGCTGGCTTCCAGGAGCAGGACCTTGACCTGCAAGTGGAGAAAGGCGTGCTGACCGTCACGGGCGGCAAACGCGACAGCAGCAACGAAAGCGTCACCTACCTGCACCAGGGCATTGCCCAACGTGCGTTCAAGCTGTCGTTCCGTCTGGCTGACCATATCGAGGTCAAGTCGGCGGCACTGGCCAACGGGCTGCTCAGCGTCGACCTGCTGCGGGTCGTGCCGGAAGAAGCCAAGGCCAAACGTATCCCGATCAACGGGGACAAGCCTGCTCTGAACTAAGTGGGTGAGCTGTGAAAAAGGGCGCCGTAATGGCGCCCTTTTTTGTGGCTGCAAGAAAACCGGAAAATCAGTAGTCCGCCGGCGTTTCCAGCAGCATCGCGCGAAACGCGCTGAGGGGCAGCGGCCGGCTGTGCAGGTAGCCCTGATACAGGAAGCAGCCCTGGCGCAGCAGAAAGTCCAGTTGCTCGGACAATTCCACCCCTTCGGCGATCACCGTCAGCTCCAGGCTGCGGGCCATGGCGACAATCGCGCGGACGATTTCCGCATCGTTGGAGTCCACCGGTGCGTCGCGCACAAACGACTGATCGATCTTCAGCGTGTCCACCGGCAGGCGCTTGAGGTACGTCAGCGAGGAATAGCCGGTGCCGAAGTCGTCCATGGCGAAGCTCACCCCCAGCGCTTTCAACTCGCGCATCTTGCTGATGGTGTCTTCCAGGTTCTGGATGACGATGCCTTCGGTGATCTCCAGCTTGAGCATGTGGTAGGGCAGGCGATAGTCGTCAAGGCTGCGGCGGACCCGCTCGACGAAGTCGTTCTGACGGAACTGCCGCGGGCTGATGTTCACGCACAGGCTGAAATCCTCGGCGTCGATCAGGCGGTCCTGGAGCATGCGTGAGCAGGCGTCGCAGGCTTCATCGAGGATCCAGTTGCCGACTTCGAGGATCATGCCGCTTTCTTCCAGCACCTGAATGAACTGGCTGGGCTGTTGTTGGCCGAGCAGCGGATGGTGCCAGCGCAGTAGCACTTCGGCGCCGACGATGCGGTTGTCGCGGGCATCCACCTGGGGCTGGAAATGCAGCGCCAGCTCGCCGCGGGTCAGCGCCATTCGCAGGTCGCTTTCCATGCGCAGGCGCTCGCTGGCGGCTTTCTGCATGGTGGTGTGGAACAGTTGCGTGGTGTTGCGGCCAGAGTCTTTGGCACGGTACAGCGCAATGTCGGCACGTTTGAGCAGGTCGGCCGGGGTCGAACCATGGTCGGGAATCAGCGCTACGCCGATGCTCGGGGTCACCTGCAGGCGCTGGCCGTCCAGTGACATCGGTTCGGCGAGCAGCTCGCGCAGGGTGTCGGCCAGTTCGCGCACCTTGTCCGTGACTTCCTCGCGGCTGCCTTCCAGGCCGCTGAGCAGCACCACGAATTCGTCGCCGCCAAGGCGCGCCACGGTGTCTTCCATGCGCACGCTGGCTTCGAGGCGCGCGGTGATGATCTTCAGCACCGTGTCGCCCACCGGGTGGCCCAGCGAATCGTTGATGTGCTTGAAGTGGTCGAGGTCGAGGAACAGCAGGGCGCCGCGCAGGTTGTGGCGCTTGAGCAGGGCAATCTGCTGGCTCAGGCGGTCCATCAGTAGTGCGCGGTTGGGCAGGTTGGTCAGGGGATCGTGATAGGCCAGGTGGCGGATCTGGGCCTGGGCGTTCTTCAACTGGCTGACGTCCCGGGCGGTCAGCAGCAAGCAGTCGGTTTCATTAAGCGTGATCGGCTCGACCGAGACTTCCAGGGTCAGCAGCTCGCCGCGCTTGCTGCGCCCGAGCATCTCGCGATGGTTGACCCGGCCGCGTTCCTGCACCTCGGCCACCAGCATCGCGTGCTGTTTGTCATCGGCCCAGACACCCACTTCGTGGGCGCTGCGCCCGAGTACTTCGCCCGCGCTGTAGCCGGTCAGCCGGCAGAAACCGTCGTTGACTTCGACATAGCGCCCGCTGTCGCGCTCGCTGATGGTGATGGCGTCGGGGCTGGAGTGAAAGGCCTTGGCGAATTTCTCCTCGCTGGCCTTGAGCGCCGCTTCGGCGCGCTGTTGCTGGGTGATGTCGCGCAGGGTGGTGACGCTGCAGGTCTGCTCCTCGACCTTGATCAGGCGGCTGGAGATCACGCAGGTCAGCGGATGGCCGTCCTTGTGGTTGACCACCACGGCGACATTGTTCAGCGCCTGGTCGCGGATCACCTGTTCGATGCGTTTGGCGCGCTCGGCCGACTCGGCCCACAGGCCGATTTCCGCAGCATTGCGCCCCAGCACCTGTTCGGCGGTCCAGCCGAAGGTCTGGGTGAAAGCCGGGTTGACCTCGATGAACTGGCCGCTGTCCTGGCGGGTGACGCAAATCGGGTCGGGGCTGACCTGGAACAGGCCGGCGAATTTCTCTTCCGAGCTGATCAGGCGCTGCTCACGCTCAACCTGATCAGTGATGTCCAGCAAGGTGCCGGCCATGCGCAGCGGGTTGCCATGCTCGTCGCGGTACAGGCGGGCCCGGCTTTCGAGGAAGCGCGAGCTGCCATTTTCCAGCTGGATGCGGTAGGTGATCTGATAATTGCCCGCCGGCCCTTCGCGCAGGCTGCGGTAGGCCTGGCGCATGCTGCTGCGGTCGGATTCCGGCACGCCTTCGAAAAATGCGTCGAAGGACTCATGGAACGGCACCGGGCCCAGCCCGTGCAACTGCGCGGCGCGGGCCGAGCCATAGAGCATGCCGCTGGGGATATGCCAGTCCCAGGTGCCCAGTTGCGCCGAGTCGAGGGCCAGGTCCAGGCGTTCCTGGCTGTCCTTGAGGGCTTGCTCGGCGCGTTTGCGCTCGCTGGTATCGATAAAGGTGCTGAGCAGGTAGGCCACGCCCTCCAGCTCGATGGTCTGGGTACAGAGGATGCCGTCATGAATCTGCCCGCTGCTGGAGCAGAACTGCACTTCGAGAATCACCGGGCCATTGTTGTCGCGGGTTGCCTCCAGCACCTGGTAACGCTGCGGGGCATGGGCCCACAGGCCGAGCTCGATGGTGGTCTTGCCGATGACCTCCTGCGCCGGCCAGCCCAGGGTTTTCTCGAAGTGCTGGTTGACCTCGTGAATCAGCCCGTCGGACCGACGGCTCAGTAGCACCACGTTGGGGCTGAGCTGGAACAGCGTGGCAAAACGCTTTTCCGAGTTGATCAGCGCCGCCTCGCGCTCGCGCTGGCGGGTGATTTCGCGAATGACACCGATCATCTGCGGACGGCCGTGCTTGTCCTTGGTCAGGCTGCCGTTGATTTCCAGCCAGTGCAGGCTGCCGTCGGGCCAGCGGATGCGGTGGCGCATCGCTTGCTCCAGCGGTTCGCCGGCCAGCACCGAGTGAAACGCCTGCAGGGTGCGGTCGCGGTCTTCGGCGGGCAGCAGGTCGAGGTAGTCCAGGTCCTTGGGCAGCGGTACGTCCGGATCGTAGCCGAACAGCGCCTGGGTGCCCCGGGACCAACTGATCCTGCCGGTCTCGACATCCCAGAACCAGGCGCCCAGGCGGGCACCGTTGAGGGCGGCCAGCAATTGCGGCGCATTTTCCCAGGTCTGCTCGGACTCCTGGGGATCCGCCGCGTGGATACGCGGCAGCCGTGGAAAACGGTGTGATTTGGACATCGATACCAGACCTTTGGCGGATACGCTTCCTTGGTACAGGCCTTCCAGGGATACCGGCGGCCTCAGGGTTGTCTCGCTTGGCTGTCGAGCAGTGCCATAAAGGCTCTGGCTGCATTCGATAACGTTCGTTCCGTGTGCAGAATGTAGCCTAGCTGGCGAGACAGCTGAATGCCCGGAAGAGTGACGGGAACTACCTGCTCATCGAGCATTGTTCGCGGCAATACGCTCCAGGCGAGCCCGATGGAAACCATCATCTTTATGGTTTCCAGATAGTTGGTGCTCATGGCGATGTTCGGCACCAGCCCTTGTGCTTCGAACAAACGCTGGACGATATGGTGGGTAAAGGTGTTTCCGCCGGGAAAAACCGCCGGGTGGTGGGCGATATCGGCGAGGCTGACCACGTCTTTGCAGGCCAGCGGATGCTCCGGCGCCACCACGAAATCCAGCGGGTCATCCCACACCGACACGGCGCGGACCAGGTTGTGAGGTTCTGGCGCCAGGGTAATGACGGCGATTTCAGCGCGGCCGTGGAGGATTTCTTCGTAGGCTACTTCCGAATCGAGGAACTGGATGTCCAGGGCGACGGCCGGATACTGCCGGGTGAAGGTCCGCAGCAGCGGCGGCAGGCGGTGCAGGCCGATGTGATGGCTGGTGGCCAGGGTCAGCCGGCCGCTGACTTCGCCGGTAAGGTTGGTCAGGGCGCGGCGGGTGTCGTCCAGCACATTGAGAATCTGATAAGCGCGCGGCAGCAAGGCGCGTCCGGCCTCGGTCAGACTGACCTCGCGGCCGAGGCGATCGAACAACCGTACGTCGAGTTGTTGTTCGAGGCCGGCGATGCGTTTGCTGATGGCGGGCTGGGTCAGGTGCAGCCGTTCTCCGGCCCCGGAGAAGCTGCCAGTCTCGGCGATGGCGATAAAAGCATTGAGGTTTGCCAGATCCACGTTTTCAGATTCCCTTTGGTTATCCAAAGCATAAAAATTATGAATTTGAGTTATTCAATCTAACGCCATAGCATCAGCCGTACAAGCCAAGTGGTTATTGGCATAGAAAGACGCTGATGAGGAAAGCCTGATGGCCGGCAAAACGCTCTACGACAAGCTCTGGGATTCGCATTTGGTCAAACAGCGCGACGATGGTTCGGCGCTGATCTACATCGACCGTCACATCATCCATGAAGTGACCTCGCCGCAAGCCTTCGAAGGCCTGCGTCTGGCAGATCGCAAACCTTGGCGTATCGATGCCAACATCGCCACCCCGGACCACAACGTACCGACCACGCCTGAGCGCAAGGGCGGGATCGAGGCCATCGCTGACCAGGTGTCGCGTCTGCAGGTGCAGACCCTCGATGAAAACTGTGACGAGTATGGCATCACCGAATTCAAGATGAATGATGTGCGTCAGGGCATCGTCCACGTCATCAGCCCGGAGCAGGGCGCCACCTTGCCGGGCATGACCGTGGTCTGCGGTGACTCGCACACCTCGACCCACGGCGCGTTCGGCGCGCTGGCCCACGGTATCGGTACCTCCGAAGTGGAGCACGTGCTGGCCACCCAGTGCCTGGTCGCCAAGAAAATGAAGAACATGCTGGTGCGCGTCGAAGGCCAGTTGCAATTCGGCGTGACCGCCAAGGACATCGTTCTCGCCGTGATCGGCAAGATCGGCACCGCCGGCGGCAACGGCCATGCCATGGAATTCGCGGGTAGCGCGATCCGCGACCTGTCCGTCGAAGGCCGCATGACCATCTGCAACATGTCCATCGAAGCCGGCGCCCGTGTTGGCCTGGTGGCCACCGACGCCAAGACCGTCGACTACGTCAAGGGCCGCCCTTACGCGCCGAAAGGCGAGCAGTGGGATCTCGCGGTGGAAACCTGGAAAGACCTGGTCTCCGACGCCGACGCCGTGTTCGACACCGTGGTTGAACTGGACGCCGCCGAAATCAAGCCACAGGTCAGCTGGGGCACCTCGCCGGAAATGGTGCTGGCCGTCGATCAACGCGTGCCGGATCCGGCTGCCGAGAGCGATCTGGTCAAGCGTGGCTCCATCGAGCGCGCCTTGAAGTACATGGGCTTGAACGCCAACCAGGCGATCACCGACATCCAGCTCGACCGCGTCTTTATCGGTTCCTGCACCAACTCGCGCATCGAAGACCTGCGCGCCGCCGCGGAAATCGCCAAGGGCCGCAAGGTCGCCGCGACCATCAAGCAAGCCATCGTGGTGCCGGGCTCTGGCCTGGTGAAAGCGCAGGCCGAGCGCGAAGGCCTGGACAAGATCTTCCTCGAAGCCGGCTTCGAATGGCGTGAACCGGGCTGCTCGATGTGCCTGGCGATGAACCCGGACCGCCTGGAGAGCGGCGAGCATTGCGCGTCCACCTCCAACCGGAACTTCGAAGGCCGCCAGGGCGCCGGTGGTCGTACCCACCTGGTGAGCCCGGCCATGGCCGCCGCCGCCGCCGTCACCGGCCGTTTCATCGATGTACGCGAGTTGATCCAAGGGAGCGCAGCATGAAAGCCTTTACCCAACACACCGGCCTTGTCGCTCCGCTCGACCGTGCCAACGTCGACACCGACCAGATCATTCCCAAGCAATTCCTGAAGTCGATCAAACGCACCGGTTTCGGTCCGAACCTGTTCGACGAATGGCGTTACCTGGATGTCGGCCAGCCGTACCAGGACAACAGCAAGCGTCCGGTCAACCGCGACTTCGTCCTCAACCACGACCGCTATCAAGGCGCCAGCGTGTTGCTGGCCCGCGAAAACTTCGGTTGCGGTTCGAGCCGCGAGCACGCCCCGTGGGCGCTGGAAGAATACGGTTTCCGCAGCATCATCGCGCCGAGCTACGCCGACATCTTCTTCAACAACAGCTTCAAGAACGGCCTGCTGCCGATCATCCTCAGCGACGAAGAAGTCGATGAGCTGTTCAAGCAAGTGGAAGCCGATCCGGGTTATCAACTGAGCATCGACCTGCAGGCACAGACCGTCACCCGTCCGGATGGCAAAGTGCTCGGCTTCGAAATCGATGCGTTCCGCAAGCACTGCCTGCTCAACGGCCTGGACGATATCGGCCTGACCCTGCAGGACGCCGATGCCATTGCGGCCTTTGAAACCAAACATCGTGCCAGCCAGCCGTGGTTGTTCCGCGACGCCAAATAATGTGTTGACCCTATCGCTGGCTTGCCAGCGATAGCGGCCTCCGGAGACAGAAGATGACCAGCAGCAGCCACAAGGACGTTGTCCAGCGCCAGTTCGGCGAACAGGCCAGCGCCTACCTGAGCAGTGCCGTGCACGCCCAGGGCACCGAGTTTGCCTTGCTCCAGGCCGAGCTACGCGGGCATGAAAACGCCCGTGTTCTCGACCTGGGTTGCGGCGCCGGTCATGTGAGTTTCCATGTGGCACCGCTGGTCGCCGAGGTGGTGGCCTACGACCTGTCGCAGCAGATGCTCGACGTGGTCGCCGCCAGCGCCGCCGAGCGCGGCTTCGGCAATATCGTCACCGAACGCGGTGCCGCCGAACGCCTGCCGTTCGCCGATGCTTCGTTCGATTTCGTCTTCAGCCGCTACTCGGCACACCACTGGAGCGACCTGGGCGTGGCCCTGCGCGAGGTTCGCCGGGTGCTCAAACCGGGCGGCGTAGCGGCTTTCATCGATGTGATGTCGCCGGGCAGCCCGCTGCTGGACACCTACCTGCAAAGCGTCGAAGTGCTGCGCGATACCAGCCATGTGCGCGATTATTCCGCCGCCGAATGGCTGCGTCAGGTCAGCGAGGCGGGCCTGTTCGTCCGCAGCCACACTCGTCAGAGCCTGCGTCTGGAGTGGGCCTCGTGGGTCGAGCGGATGCGCACGCCCGAGCCGATGCGCGCCGCCATCCTCCAATTGCAGCAGGCCATGGGCGAAGAAGTGCGGCAGTATTACCGGATCGAAGCCGATGGCTCCTTCAACACCGATGTCCTGGTGCTGTGGGCCGAGCGCTGAAATCACACTGAATTTTCCGGCGTGCCACGTGGGCGCGCCGCTTGAATTGAATAGAGGAAAGCATGAGCAAGCAGATTCTGATTCTCCCGGGTGATGGCATTGGTCCGGAAATCATGGCCGAAGCCGTCAAGGTGCTGGAACTGGCCAACGACAAGTTCCAGCTCGGCTTCAGCCTCGAGCACGACGTGATCGGCGGCGCTGCCATCGACAAGCACGGCGTGCCGCTGGCCGACGAAACCCTGGAGCGTGCGCGCAAGGCTGACGCTGTTCTGCTGGGCGCCGTGGGCGGTCCGAAATGGGACAAGATCGAGCGTGACATCCGTCCTGAGCGCGGCCTGCTGAAGATCCGTTCGCAACTGGGCCTGTTCGCCAACCTGCGTCCGGCGATCCTCTACCCGCAACTGGCCGATGCCTCCTCGCTGAAACGTGAAATCGTTTCCGGCCTGGACATCCTGATCGTCCGCGAACTGACCGGCGGCATCTATTTCGGTGCACCGCGCGGCACCCGCGAGCTGGAAGGCGGCGAGCGCCAGTCCTACGACACCCTGCCGTACAGCGAGAGCGAAATCCGCCGTATCGCCCGTGTGGGTTTCGATATGGCCCGCGTGCGTGGCAAGAAACTCTGCTCGGTGGACAAGGCCAACGTACTGGCGTCCAGCCAACTGTGGCGCGAAGTGGTCGAGGAAGTCGCCAAGGACTACCCGGACGTCGAACTGAGCCACATGTACGTCGACAACGCCGCCATGCAACTGGTGCGCGCGCCGAAGCAATTCGACGTGATGGTCACCGACAACATGTTCGGCGACATCCTGTCGGATGAAGCGTCCATGCTCACCGGCTCCATCGGCATGCTGCCGTCGGCGTCGCTGGATGCCGACAACAAGGGCATGTACGAGCCGTGCCACGGTTCGGCGCCGGACATCGCCGGCCAAGGCATCGCCAACCCGTTGGCGACCATCCTTTCGGTGTCGATGATGCTGCGTTACAGCTTCAACCAGCAGGCCGCCGCCGAGGCGATCGAGAAGGCCGTCAGCCTCGTGCTGGACCAGGGGCTGCGTACCGGCGACATCTGGTCGGACGGTTGCAGCAAGGTGGGAACGCAGGAAATGGGCGACGCAGTAGTCGCAGCGCTGCGGAATCTGTAATCTCTCTGGCCCGCTGTCGAAATCACAACCAAGACAGCGGCCCACTTTTAGCGAAGGTGTAGTTGCGATGAAACGTGTAGGTCTGATCGGTTGGCGTGGAATGGTCGGTTCCGTGCTCATGCAGCGGATGCTCGAAGAGCAGGATTTCGATCTTATCGAACCGGTGTTCTTCACCACTTCCAACGTCGGTGGCCAAGGCCCGGCAGTGGGCAAGGACATTGCTCCGCTGAAGGATGCCTACAGCATCGACGAGCTCAAGACCCTGGATGTGATCCTGACCTGTCAGGGTGGCGACTACACCAACGAGGTTTTCCCGAAGCTGCGTGAAGCTGGCTGGCAGGGTTACTGGATCGACGCCGCTTCGTCCCTGCGCATGCAGGATGACGCGGTCATCGTTCTGGATCCGGTCAACCGCAAGGTCATCGACCAGCAACTGGACGCCGGCACCAAGAATTACATCGGTGGCAACTGCACCGTCAGCCTGATGCTGATGGGCCTGGGCGGCTTGTTCGAAGCCGGCCTGGTCGAGTGGATGAGCGCCATGACCTATCAAGCGGCTTCCGGCGCCGGCGCGCAGAACATGCGCGAGCTGATCCGCCAGATGGGCGCTACCAACGCGGCCGTTGCCGATGAACTGGCCAACCCGGCCAGCGCCATCCTCGACATCGACCGCAAGGTCGCCGAAGCCATGCGCAGCGACAGCTACCCGACCGAGAACTTCGGCGTACCGCTGGCCGGCAGCCTGATCCCGTGGATCGACAAGGAACTGCCGAACGGCCAGAGCCGCGAAGAGTGGAAGGCCCAGGCCGAGACCAACAAGATCCTCGGTCGCTTCAAGAGCCCGATCCCGGTTGATGGCATCTGCGTGCGCATCGGCGCCATGCGCTGCCACAGCCAGGCGCTGACCATCAAGCTGAACAAGGATGTGCCGCTCGCCGACATCGAAGGCATGATCAGCCAGCACAACCCTTGGGTGAAACTGGTGCCGAACCAGCGCGAGATCAGCATGCAGGAGCTGACCCCGACCAACGTGACCGGCACCCTGAACATCCCGGTCGGTCGTCTGCGCAAGCTGAACATGGGTTCGCAATACCTGGGCGCCTTCACCGTGGGCGACCAACTGCTGTGGGGCGCGGCCGAACCGCTGCGCCGCATGCTGCGGATCCTGCTGGAGCGTTGATCGCTTCGCGGTAAAGTCGAAACCCGCGCTGGAGACAGCGCGGGTTTTTTGTTTTTTGTGGGATCGAATCCAAGTAAAGTGCCGCTCCCGCATAATCCGGGACTGCTTTCGCAGTTCATCGCGAGCAAGCTCGCTCCTACGGTTCTAGCGACATCCCTGTAGGAGCGAGCTTGCTCGCGATGAGCTGCCCAGCAACCCAACCGGCCAGAGAGACCCCGAAATGACCCAGCCCATCGATATCGCCGTCATTGGCGCCACCGGCACCGTCGGTGAAACCCTTGTGCAGATCCTCGAAGAACGCGACTTCCCGGTGGGCACCCTGTACCTGTTGGCGAGCAACGAATCGGCTGGCAGTTCCGTGGCCTTTCGCGGCAAGAACCTGCGCACCCGCGAGGTCGATGACTTCGATTTCGGCAAGGTCCGCCTGGCTTTCTTCGCCGCTGGCCCGGCCGTCACCCTGAGCTTCGCGCCCCGCGCGCAAGCCGCCGGTTGCGCGGTGATCGACCTCACCGGCGCGCTGCCTGCCGATCAAGCCCCTGCCGTGGTGCCGGAAGCCAACCCGCAGGTGCTGGACAACCTGAAAGCACCGCTGCAATTGCACAGCCCGAGTTCCGCCGCGGTAGCCCTGGCCGTGGTGCTGGCGCCGTTGAAAAACCTGATCAGCCTGGAGCGTGTGCACGTCACCGCCTGCCAGGCCATCTCCGCCCAGGGCCGCGAAGCCGTCAGCGAACTGGCCCGGCAAACCGCCGAGTTGCTCAATGCCCGTCCGCTGGAACCGCGCTTCTTCGACCGGCAAGTAGCCTTCAATCTGCTGCCTCAGGTCGGTGCCAGCGACGAGCAAGGACATGGCCTGCTGGAGCGTCGTCTGGTGCGCGAGTTGCGCGAATTACTGGACCTGCCTTTACTCAGCATTTCAGTGACCTGCATTCAAGTCCCGGTGTTTTTCGGCGATAGCTACACTGTGACCTTGAACACGCGCGAGGCGGTGGATCTGCCTGCCGTGAATGCGGCGCTGGAAGCGGCTGAAAGTATCGAACTGGTGGAGGCGGGGGATTATCCGACGCCGGTGGGTGATGCAGTAGGCCAGGATGTGGTGTATGTGGGCCGCGTTCGCAGTGGTATCGACGAGGCGCAACAACTCAATCTCTGGCTGACAACCGATAACGTGCGCAAAGGCGCGGGTTTGAACGCCGTACAGGTGGCTGAATTGTTGATAAAAGACCTTGTGTAAAAGATACTTGGCGACACTTTGCACACTGAGCGTTAAATGCCGGAAATAACTTTGCTCCGGCATTTATCAACAGTTCGAACATGGCAGTGGTCATGTCGGTACCAAGCCTCAAGGCGGTTCTTCACTTCTTCTCGGTGCCCGGGGAAGTTTCAAACAAAGGATGAGGTCATGCTTCGAATTCGCAAACTGGTGTTAGCAATAGCCGCAGCGTCGGCGCTGTCTTCCGGTATGGCGCATGCCCTCGGGTTGGGCGAATTGACCCTCAAGTCGGCGCAGAACCAGCCGTTGGACGCCGAGATCGAACTGCTCGATGTACGTGACCTCACTGCCGCCGAGGTCAAGCCGAGCCTGGCGCCGGCAGACGAATTCAGCAAGGCGGGCGTCGCACGCCAGACCTTCCTCAATGACCTGACCTTCACCCCGGTGATCAACCCGGCGGGCAAGAGTGTCCTGAAAGTGACCTCCAGCCAGCCGCTGCCAGAGCCGATGGTCAAATTCCTGGTCCAGGTGCTGTGGCCCCAAGGCCGTCTGCTGCGCGACTACAGCGTACTGATCGACCCATCCAAGTTTTCCCCTGAAGCCGCCAAGGCCGCCGGCGTGACCCCTGCGGTCAGCGCGCCGGGCAACTACACCACCATGCGCCGCGACACCTTGTGGGAAATTGCCTCGCGCGCGCGTCAGGGCGGCTCGGTGCACCAGACCATGCTGGCGATCCAGGCGCTCAACCCGGATGCCTTCATCAACGGCAACATCAACCAGCTCAAGACTGGCCAGGTCCTGCGCATGCCGGACCAGCAACAGATCCAGAACATTCCGCAGGGCCAGGCGGTAAAAGAAGTCAACGAACAGTACGCCGCCTGGCGCCAGGGCCGTCGTCTTGGGCCGCAGGCGCGGCAACTGGATGCCACCCGGCGCAACACGGCGCAGCCCGCGCCGGCGCGTGTTGCCGAGCAGGACAACCTCAAGCTGGTCGCTCCCGCAGGCAAGGGTGCTGCCGGTGACAAGGCGTTGAGCGACAAACTGGCGACGACCCAGGAAAACCTCGACGCCAGCCGCCGCGAAGGCGACGAACTGAAAAGTCGCATGACCGATCTGCAGAGCCAACTGGACAAACTGCAGCGGCTGATCGAACTGAAAAACGACCAACTGGCCCGCCTCGAAGCCCAGAGTGGCATTCCTGTGCCAGCTCCGGCTCCTGCTCCGGCAGAAGCGGCGGTGGCGACCGCCCCGGTTATCGACGCCCAGTTGCAGCCGGCCCCGGCTGAACCTGTGGTCGCACCGGCACCCGCTGCGGTCGATACCGCGCCGGCTGACGCGGCCGCCAGCGAAGTCGCGCCGGAAAACAACGATAGCGGCCTGGACAGCATTCTCGGCAATCCGCTGCTGCTGGCGCTGATTGCCGGTTCTGCACTCCTGGCGTTGCTGCTGCTCCTGTTGCTGTTGGCGCGCAAGCGCAAGGCCCAGCAGGAGGCGGAAAAACACCTGCGCATGGCGCGCGCGCTGGCCGAGGAAACCGAACTCGGTCCAGACCTGGAACTGCCATCGAGCAGCTTCGAAGGCCTGGACATGGCGCCGCCGACCGTCAAGCTGGCCCCCGCCGTGGTCGCAGCCTCCGCCGCCGCGGCGACTGCCGCCGAGCAAGTCAGCGAGCCGCGTGTGGCGCCGGTCGCCGAGCCAGCGGTCGATCCACTGCTGGCAGAAGTCGATGAGAGCATCGCCAACGGCCGCCTGAACCACGCCGCCAACCTGCTGGAACCCGCAGTGGAGAAGGCGCCACAGCGTAGCGATCTGCGCCTGAAACTGATGGATGTCTATGCCCGCCAGGGTGACCGCGACGCGTTTGTCGGCCAGGAGCGGCAGTTGCAGGCCAATCCGCAGAACCTCGCCGCCGTCGACGGCCTCAAGAGCCAATATCCGGCCATGGTCACACTGGCCGCTGCCGGTGCGGTCGCGGCAACGGCGCTGGACGAAGAATTCGTTCAGGGGCTGCTGTCCGAAGAACCAAAACCGGAAGCCGACCTGCCCGGTGATGACGAGCTGGACAGCGCTTTTGACCTGAGCCTGGACGACCTGGACGGGCTGGAGCTGGAAACGCCGGCGGATATCGCCGCGGTCAAGGCCAGCGAAGCTGCTGCGCCGGAGCCGTCCCTCGACGATCTGGATTTCGACAGCCTGCTGCAAGACAACCCCGAAGCTCAGCCGGCACCCGCACCACAAGACGCCTCCGAGCCTGTTGCTGATCTGGACGACCTGGATTTCGACTCGCTGCTGCAAGAGCAGACCGCAGCGCAGGCGGCTCCAGAGCCGGAACCAGAGCCTGAAGTCGCTCCGGCGTTGGATGACCTGGATTTCGACAGCCTGCTGCAGGAGCACACCGCAGCCCAGGCGCAGCCTGAAGTGGAAGTCGAGCCGGAGCCTGCTCCAGCGCTGGACGATCTGGATTTCGACAGCCTGCTGCAAGAACACACCGCCGCCCAGGCGCAGCCTGAAGCGCAAGTCGAGCCCGAGCCTGCCCCGGCGCTGGATGACCTGGACTTCGACAGCCTGCTGCAGGAGCACACTGCAGCGCAGGCGCAGCCAGAGCCGCAACCAGAACCTGAGCCGCAACCCGAACCACAAGCCGAGCCGGTAACCTCCGCGGCACTCGACGACATGGACTTCGATGCCCTGTTCGAGGACGCCGACAAGGCACTGGCGGCCCAGCCGGACGATCTGGCCGACTTCGATCTTGACGTTACCGACGATGCCCCGGTGACTGCGCCTGAAGCCAGGCCACCGCTGGATATCGAGGCGGAGCTGGCGGCATTCGACAACGACCTGGGCCTGGAAGCCGACCTGCCGGATCTCGATTTGCCGGAGGACTTCGACCTGTCCCTGCCGGGCGAGTCGGATGCGGCGGCGAAGAACTTTGCCGCGGAACTGGATGACGTCAACGCCGAGCTCGACAAGCTGTCGCAGAGCCTGGAGCAGCCGCCACTCGAGCCGCACTTCACCGCTGAAGATGCAGCGGCGTTGCCGGATGATGCGGAGTTCGACTACCTGTCCGGTGCCGACGAAGTGGCGACCAAGCTTGATCTCGCCCGTGCCTACATCGACATGGGTGACCATGACGGCGCCCGCGACATCCTCGACGAGGTCAACAAGGAGGGTGACCAGGCCCAGCGCCGCGAAGCCAACGAGCTGCGTTCGAAACTGGCCTGACCGTCCGCCCCGCAAGTCCAACGGCAGCCCGGGTGGCTGCCGTTGTCGTTATAATTCCCGCCATTGTGTAAATCGACAGGCTTTATCCTCTTGGAAATCATCGACAACTCGGCCGCCGAAATGGCGGCCGAAGGCTTTTTCAGAATCGCCCTGGGCGTGGAATACAAAGGCTCCCGCTATCGTGGCTGGCAGCGCCAAAGCAATGCTGTGAGTGTGCAGCAGACCCTTGAAGAAGCGCTGTCGAGGGTGGCCGATTCGCCGGTGGCGCTGCATTGCGCCGGGCGCACCGATGCCGGCGTGCATGCCTGCGGTCAGGTGGTGCATTTCGATACCCGCGCGGTGCGCAGTTCCAGAGCCTGGACCATGGGCGCCAATATCAATCTGCCCCATGACGTCAGCGTCTCCTGGGCGAAGGAGATGCCGGCGCATTTCCATGCCCGCTACAAGGCGTGTGCGCGGCGCTATCGCTACGTCATCTACAACGACGATATTCGCCCGGCGCACCTGGGTGATCAGGTCACCTGGAACCACCGGCCGCTGGATGTCGAGCGTATGGCCGAAGCCGCCGCTCAATTGGTCGGCACTCACGATTTCAGCGCCTTCCGCGCCGGCCAATGCCAGGCCAAGTCGCCGATCAAGACCCTTCACCATCTGCGCGTTACTCGCCACGGCAAGATGATCGTGCTGGATCTGCGTGCCAGCGCGTTTCTCCATCACATGGTGCGCAACATCGCTGGCGTACTGATGGCCATCGGTGCCGGCGAGCGCTCGCCGGAGTGGGCAGGGCAGGTGCTGACCAGCCTCGACCGGCGTGCTGGCGGCGTCACCGCGCATCCGTTCGGCCTGTATCTGGTGCAGGTCGAGTACCCGGAAGAGTTCGCTTTGCCCGCGCGTTTCATCGGTCCGCATTTCCTCACCGGTTTCGAATCACTGGCGGCTGACGACCCGGCGGTCATTTGCTAACATCCGGGACTTTCGGGTTCAGTCGAGGTTCGCTGGCTATGTCTGCCGTTCGCAGCAAGATCTGCGGTATTACTCGCGTGGAAGACGCGCTGGCCGCGGCTGAAGCGGGGGCTGACGCCATTGGCCTGGTGTTCTACGCCAAGAGCCCGCGCGCGGTGACCGTGCAGCAGGCGCGGGAAATCATCGCCGCCTTGCCGCCGTTCGTGACCACGGTGGGCCTGTTCGTCAACGCCAGTCGCTGCGAACTGAGCGAAATCCTCGAGGCCGTGCCGCTGGACCTGCTGCAATTCCACGGCGACGAAACCCCGGCCGATTGCGACGGTTACAACCGTCCCTGGATCAAGGCGCTGCGGGTCCGCCCCGGCGATGATCTGGAAGCGAGCTGCAAGCTGTACGCCAAGGCCAGCGGCATTCTCCTCGACACCTACGTGGCCGGCGTGCCCGGCGGGACGGGCGAAGCCTTCGACTGGTCGCTGGTGCCGGAGCATCTGAGCAAGCCGATCATCCTCGCCGGCGGGCTGTCCCCGGACAACGTCGCCGCGGCCATCGCTCAGGTCCGGCCGTATGCGGTGGACGTCAGTGGTGGGGTAGAGCAGTCCAAGGGCATCAAGGATGCGGCGCGCATCGAAGCGTTCATCAACGCGGTGCGCCGCGGTTGAGGCGCTTCGATGTGACGGCTATCGGTGCCGCATCGTCCATAGCTTTCGCAGCCTATTGCTGCCTGACCAGGCCCGCGGGCCGGTCGAAATTGTCGGTCGGTGCCGTAGGCATCGCCCATACAGGTTGACGATGAGTCGCACTTCCTAAGGGCTTGCGCTGAATGCGCGCCACCGGATGCGGCTGATCTTCGCGACATACACGAATTGAAGCTCAAGGGCATACGCGCGACCCGGCACCCATTGCCTGCCGGCCGCCGCTACTGGAGAAATAAAGCATGAGCAACTGGTTAGTAGACAAACTGATCCCATCGATCATGCGTTCCGAGGTGAAGAAGAGTTCGGTTCCTGAAGGCCTGTGGCACAAGTGCCCGTCCTGCGAAGCCGTGCTGTATCGCCCGGAACTGGAAAAGACCCTGGACGTCTGCCCCAAGTGCAACCACCACATGCGTATCGGCGCCCGTGCGCGCCTGAACATCTTCCTCGATCCGGAAGGTCGTAACGAGCTGGGCGCCGACCTGGAACCAGTCGACCGCCTGAAATTCCGCGACGGCAAGAAGTACAAGGACCGCTTGGTCGCCGCACAGAAGCAGACCGGCGAAAAAGACGCCCTGATTTCCATGAGCGGTACCCTGTTGGGCATGCCGATCGTGGTCAGCGCCTTCGAGTTCTCCTTCATGGGCGGCTCGATGGGTGCCATCGTCGGTGAGCGCTTTGTTCGCGCCGCCAACTACGCGCTGGAAAACCGCTGCCCGATGGTCTGCTTCTCCGCTTCCGGCGGTGCGCGCATGCAGGAAGCGCTGATCTCCCTGATGCAGATGGCCAAGACCTCCGCCGCCCTGGCGCGCCTGCGTGAAGAAGGCATCCCGTTCATCTCCGTCCTGACCGACCCGGTCTACGGCGGCGTTTCTGCCAGCCTGGCGATGCTCGGCGACGTTATCGTCGGTGAGCCGAAAGCCCTGATCGGCTTTGCCGGCCCGCGCGTCATCGAGCAGACCGTGCGCGAAAAACTGCCGGAAGGCTTCCAGCGCAGCGAGTTCCTGCTGGAGCACGGCGCCATCGACATGATCGTTCACCGTCAGGAACTGCGTGCGCGCCTGGGTAACCTGCTGGCGCAGATGATGGGCCTGCCGACGCCGAAATTCGTGCCTTCGGCCATGGACGCGGTTGTCGTGCCACCGGCGCCTGCCACCGTATGACCCAACGTACCCTTGGCGACTGGCTCGCCTATCTCGAGCAATTGCACCCGTCGGCCATCGACATGGGCCTTGAACGTTCCCAGCAGGTTGCAGCACGGCTCGGGCTGGGCAAACCGGCGCCTCGGGTGGTGACCGTTACCGGCACCAATGGCAAGGGTTCCACCTGCGCCTTCATCGCTGCGCTGCTCAAGGCGCAGGGGCTGAAGGTCGGCGTCTATAGCTCGCCGCACCTGCTGCGCTACAACGAGCGGGTGCAGATCGATGGCCTCGAAGCCAGCGACGAGCAACTCTGCGAAGCCTTCGCCGCGGTGCAAGCCGCTCGCGGCGAAATCTCCCTGACTTACTTCGAAATGGGCACCCTGGCGGCGTTCTGGCTGTTCAGCCGTTCGGCGCTGGATGCGGTGGTCCTGGAAGTCGGCCTGGGCGGGCGGCTGGATGCGGTCAACCTGATCGACGCCGACCTCGCCGTGGTCACCAGCATCGGCGTCGATCATGCCGACTGGCTGGGCGACACCCGCGAATCAGTGGCCTTCGAGAAAGCCGGGATCTTCCGCCAGGGCAAGCCCGCGCTGTGCGGCGATCTCAATCCGCCGCAGCCGTTGCTGGACAAGGTTCGCGAGCTGAGTTGCCCGTTCTTCCTGCGCGGCCGTGACTTCGATCTGGCCAACACTGACCAGAACTGGCAGTGGCGGGGCGTTGACGCCCGTGGCGAGGTGGTCGAGCTGCGCGATCTGCCGTTGCTTGATTTGCCGATGGAAAACGCCGCGCTGGCCCTTCAGGCTTACCTGCTGCTCGACCTGCCGTGGGATGCCGGGCAGATCGCCCAGGCGTTGGCCGATGCGCGTATCGTCGGCCGTCTCGACCGTCGCCAGTTCGTCTGGCAGGGCAAGCCGTTGAATATCCTGCTGGATGTCGGGCACAACCCGCATGCCGCGCAATACCTGGCCGAACGCCTGGCCTCGCGGCCGGTGGCGGGCAAGCGCCTGGCGGTGTTCGGCCTGCTGGCCGACAAGGACCTGCCGGGTGTGATCCAGCCGCTGTCCCGCCAGGTCGCGCACTGGGCGGTAACCGCCCTGGATACACCGCGCAGCCGTTCGGCGGCGCAGTTGCAAGCAGCACTGGAGAACCTTGGCGCTTCGGTGCAGTCTTACTCCAGCGTTGCACAGGCTCTGGAAGGGCAGTGCGAGCAGGCGACGGCGGATGATGAAATCCTGCTGTTCGGATCATTTTTCTGTGTTGGCGAGGCCCTGCAGTGGCTGAGCCGGCAGACCCAGGGGGAAGGGGCCAATGGCGGGGCTGGATAAAGTCATCAAGCAGCGGATGGTCGGTGCGCTGGTACTGGTGGCACTGGCGGTGATTTTCCTGCCGATGCTGTTCACCAAGGAAGACGAGTTGCGTCAGGTCCGTGTCGAAGCGCCGGAAGCCCCGGCGGTCCCGGCCTTGCCGCAGGTTCAGGTGGAGCCGGTGCAGGTCCCGGAACCCCAGGTGATCCCGGACAGCAGCGTCGCGGCCCAGCCGCAGACGCCACCGGCCACGCCGATCGCGCCAGCGCCTTCGACAGTGACGGTCACGGCCCCCACGCCGGAAGCCCCGGCCAAACCAGCGGCGCCTGCTCCGGTCAAACCGGCGGCAACGCCCGCACCAACCGTCGCTACGGCGCCAGCTCCTGCCAAGCCGGCCGCCCAGGCGCCGGCATCGACCAACAAGGTCGACGGCAATGGCTTGCCGGTCAGCTGGTCGGTGCAACTGGCCAGCCTGTCCAACCGCGCCGGCGCCGACAGCCTGCAGAAAACCCTGCGTAGCCAGGGCTATAACGCTTATATCCGCTCGTCCGACGGGATGAACCGGGTCTTCGTCGGGCCGGTGATCGAGCGTGCCGAAGCCGAGCGCCTGCGTGATGTCATCAGTCGCCAGCAGAAACTCAAGGGTTTCGTGGTGCGCTTCCAGCCAGAACGAAGCTGAACTCCGCCGTCCGGCCCTGTCCGGACGGCAAATCACCGCTTACCCCCGGCCCGCCGCTCTGGTAAAATGCGCCGCCTCAACTGTTTGCAGGCCGCACCGTGGCATTTACCTGGGTCGACTGGGCGATTCTCGCGATCGTCGCCATTTCTTCGCTGATCAGTCTCAAGCGCGGCTTCGTCAAGGAAGCCTTGTCACTGCTCACCTGGATCATCGCCGGCGCCGTCGCCTGGATGTTCGGGGGCGCCGCGTCGCAGTACCTCGAAAGCTATATCCAGACGCCCTCCGCCCGTGTGATTGCCGGGTGCGCCATTATTTTCGTCGCCACCCTGCTGGTGGGGGCAATGATCAACTTTCTCATCGGCGAACTGATTCGCGTCACCGGGTTGTCCGGGACCGATCGCTTCCTCGGCATGGCCTTTGGCGCCGCGCGGGGAGCCTTGCTGGTGGTGGTAGCGGTCGGGCTGCTGAGCCTGGGACCGGTACAACAGGATTCGTGGTGGCAAGAGTCGCGGCTCTTGCCCCAATTTCTATTGGTGGCTGACTGGTCGAAGAACCTCATTCTGGGGTTGACCAGCCAGTGGCTAGCCAGCGGGATCAGCGCACCGGCTGATCTCCCGTTCAAGGAGCAGCTCCTGGGCCCTAAAACGCCTTGAGTGCTGTTCAGTCCAGTTTCATTAAGTAGGGGTTGCGTCGCATGTGTGGCATCGTCGGTATCGTCGGTAAGTCGAACGTCAATCAGGCGCTGTATGACGCGCTAACGGTCCTCCAGCACCGCGGCCAGGACGCTGCCGGTATTGTTACCAGCCATGATGGCCGGTTATTCCTGCGCAAGGACAACGGTCTTGTCCGTGACGTCTTCCAGCAGCGCCATATGCAGCGCCTGGTCGGTCACATGGGCATTGGCCATGTGCGCTATCCAACCGCAGGCAGCTCGACCTCGGCCGAGGCCCAGCCGTTCTACGTCAACTCGCCATACGGCATCACCCTGGCGCACAACGGCAACCTGACCAACGTTGAACAGTTGGCCAAGGAGATCTACGAGTCGGACCTGCGTCACGTCAACACCAACTCCGATTCGGAAGTCCTGCTCAACGTCTTCGCCCATGAACTGGCGGTGCGTGGCAAGCTGCAGCCGACCGAAGAAGACGTGTTCGCCGCGGTCACCGACGTGCACAATCGTTGCGTCGGCGGTTACGCCGTGGTGGCGATGATCACCGGTTACGGCATCGTCGGCTTCCGCGACCCGAACGGCATCCGCCCGATCGTCTTCGGCCAGCGTCACACCGACGAAGGCGTCGAGTACATGATCGCCTCCGAGAGCGTCTCCCTGGACGTGCTCGGCTTCACCCTGATCCGCGACCTGGCGCCGGGCGAAGCGGTATACATCACCGAAGACGGCAAGCTGCACACCCGTCAGTGCGCGACCAATCCGAAACTCTCCCCGTGCATCTTCGAACACGTCTACCTGGCCCGTCCTGACTCGATCATCGATGGTGTGTCGGTGTACAAGGCGCGTCTGCGCATGGGCGAGAAGCTGGCCGAGAAGATCCAGCGCGAGCGTCCGGACCACGACATCGACGTGGTCATCCCGATTCCCGACACCAGCCGTACCGCCGCTCTCGAGCTGGCCAACCACCTGGGCGTCAAGTTCCGCGAAGGCTTCGTCAAGAACCGCTACATCGGCCGTACCTTCATCATGCCGGGCCAGGCTGCGCGGAAAAAATCCGTGCGCCAGAAGCTCAACGCCATCGAACTCGAGTTCCGTGGCAAGAACGTGATGCTGGTGGACGACTCCATCGTGCGCGGCACCACCTGCAAGCAGATCATCCAGATGGCCCGCGAAGCCGGCGCGAAGAACGTGTACTTCTGTTCCGCTGCCCCGGCCGTGCGTTTCCCCAACGTCTACGGCATCGACATGCCGAGCGCCCACGAGCTGATCGCTCACAACCGCAGCACCCAGGATGTCGCCGACCTGATCGGCGCCGACTGGCTGGTCTACCAGGACCTGCCTGACCTGATCGAAGCGGTTGGCGGCGGCAAGATCAAGATCGAGCACTTCGACTGCGCGGTATTCGACGGCCAGTACGTCACCGGCGACGTCGACCAGGCCTACCTGGACAAGATCGAGCAGGCCCGCAACGACCTGGCCAAGGTCAAGACCCAGGCGGTCAGCGCGATCATCGACCTCTACAACAACTGATATAGGGAGCAACGGCATGACACAGGAATGGGATGCCGGGCGCCTGGACAGCGACCTCGAAGGGGTCGCTTTCGATACGCTGGCGGTACGCGCCGGCCAGCATCGCACGCCGGAAGGTGAGCACAGCGATCCGCTGTTCTTCACCTCCAGCTACGTGTTCCGTACCGCGGCCGACGCCGCGGCGCGGTTCGCCGGCGAAGTTCCAGGCAACGTCTATTCGCGCTACACCAACCCGACCGTCCGGGCCTTCGAGGAGCGCATCGCCGCCCTGGAAAGCGCCGAGCAGGCGGTCGCCACCTCCACCGGCATGGCCGCGATCCTGTCCACGGTAATGGCGCTGTGCAGCGCCGGCGACCATGTGCTGGTCTCGCAGAGCGTGTTCGGTTCGACCATCAGCCTGTTCGAGAAGTACTTCAAGCGCTTCGGCGTGCAGGTCGATTACGTGCCGCTGGCGGACCTGTCTGCCTGGGAACAGGCGATCAAGGCGAACACCAAGTTGCTGTTCGTCGAGTCGCCGTCCAACCCGCTGGCCGAGCTGGTGGATATCGCCGCGCTGGCCGAGGTCGCCCACGCCAAGGGCGCCATGCTGGTGGTGGACAACTGCTTCAGCACCCCGGCGCTGCAACAGCCGTTGAAGCTGGGCGCGGACATCGTCGTGCACTCGGCGACCAAGTTCATCGACGGCCAGGGCCGTTGCATGGGCGGCGTGGTTGCCGGTCGCAGCGAGCAGATGAAAGAAGTGGTGGGCTTCCTGCGCACCGCGGGTCCGTCGCTGAGCCCGTTCAACGCCTGGATCTTCCTCAAGGGTCTCGAAACCCTGAGCCTGCGCATGCGCGCCCACTGCGCCAACGCACAGGCTCTGGCCGAGTGGCTGGAGCAGCAGGACGGCATCGAGAAGGTTCATTACGCCGGGCTGGAAAGCCATCCGCAGCACGAACTGGCCAAGCGCCAGATGACCGGCTTCGGTGCGGTAGTGAGCTTCGAGGTCAAGGATGGCAAGGCGGGCGCATGGCGCTTCATCGACGCTACCCGGTTGATCTCGATCACCGCCAACCTCGGTGACAGCAAGACCACCATCACCCACCCGGGCACCACCTCCCACGGCCGTCTGTCGCCGCAGGAACGTGAGGCCGCCGGTATCCGCGACAGCCTGATCCGCGTCGCCGTGGGTCTGGAAGACGTGGCCGACCTCAAGGCCGACCTCGCCCGTGGACTGGCTGCACTGTGATCGACTGGTCGGTTGCCGAGAGCAGCCATAATGGCCGCGTGGCGCTGGTTACCGGTGCCGCTCGCGGCATCGGCCTGGGCATCGCCGCGTGGTTGATCACCGAAGGCTGGCAGGTCGTCCTGACCGACCTTGACCGCGTGCGCGGGGCCAAGGTCGCCAAGGTGCTGGGCGACAATGCCTGGTTCGTCGGCATGGATGTCGCCGACGAAAACCAGGTCACCGTCGGCGTTGCCGAAGTGCTCGGTCAGTTCGGCCGCCTCGATGCACTGGTGTGCAACGCGGCGATCGCCGATCCGCACAACACCACCCTGGAAAGCCTCAGCCTCCATCACTGGAATCGCGTCCTGGCGGTCAACCTGGGCGGCCCGATGTTGCTGGCCAAGCACTGTGCGCCGTATCTGCGCGCTCATTGCGGGGCCATCGTCAACCTGGTGTCGACCCGCGCGGGCCAGTCCGAACCCGATACCGAGGCCTATGCCGCGAGCAAGGGTGGGCTGCTGGCCCTTACCCATGCGCTGGCCATGAGCCTGGGCCCGGAGATTCGCGTCAACGCCGTCAGCCCTGGCTGGATTGATGCCCGCGATCCTTCCGTGCGCCGTGCCGAACCGTTGAGCGAGGCCGACCATGCTCAGCATCCGGCGGGCCGGGTAGGGACCGTGGAAGATGTGGCGTCGATGGTCTCGTGGCTGTTGTCGAAGAACGCGGGGTTCATCACTGGTCAGGAGTTCGTCGTCGACGGCGGCATGACCAAGAAAATGATTTATTGCTAGCTGCAAGTTTTGAGCTGCAAGCGGCAAGAGGTACGCGGTGTGTTTTGCTTTTGCTGTTCTCTTACAGCTCCCAGCTTGAAGCTGAAAATGCCTTTTTTGAAAAAAACTTCAATGGGGGTATTGACTTAGGTTCGGCACCTGCGTAAATTTCGCGGCCTCAGCGAAGCAAACGTAACAAGGCAACACAGGTTACGAATTGGGTGATTAGCTCAGCCGGGAGAGCATCTGCCTTACAAGCAGAGGGTCGGCGGTTCGATCCCGTCATCACCCACCACTTCCTGAGATGTTCCTGGCCCGGGTCGATTCGAAAGAAGCGATCTACCAGAGAGGAGCAGGACGCAAGTCCACACTGCGCAGCGGTAGTTCAGTCGGTTAGAATACCGGCCTGTCACGCCGGGGGTCGCGGGTTCGAGTCCCGTCCGCTGCGCCATTTTTCTCCAGATCGGTTTAACGACCGGTTTGAGGTCCGAAGGTCTCGAAGCCTTCAGACCAGATCCCAGTTTCAAACGGACGAAAGTCTGTGAGATACGCAGCGGTAGTTCAGTCGGTTAGAATACCGGCCTGTCACGCCGGGGGTCGCGGGTTCGAGTCCCGTCCGCTGCGCCATACTCGCCTCGAGGCCCTTGAACTCCTCGAAGCAACGAAGAAAGCGACCCTAGGGTCGCTTTTTTTGTTTCTGTCGTTTCATTTTTTCAGCGCAAATGCCTCCCCCATCGCGGCTAACAGCCGCTCCTACAGGTTCCGCGTCAACCCACGGCGTAGCCCCTGCAATACGCCCCCAGTTGCGACTAATTATTTCCACCCCCCATCCGTTCTTTTTGGAGACAAGCCCGGCCGTTGTCATGGCCGGGGCGTGCATCCACAGGAAAACGATAAATGGGCATCGATCGCGAAGCACCCGGCCTGACTCTGTTCTGCCTGCCTTATTCCGGCGCCAGCGCCATGTGCTACAGCCCCTGGCGGCAGAAGCTGCCGGCCTGGCTGCGGGTGCGCCCGCTGGAGCTGCCCGGGCGTGGCATGCGCATGGACGAGCCGCTGCAGACCGACATGGTGGCGCTCGCCAATCACCTGGCCGACGAAATCGCCGTCGAACTGGACCGTCCCTACGCGCTGTTCGGCCATAGCCTCGGCGGCCTGCTGGCCTTCGAGCTGGCCCATGTCTTGCGCCAACGCGGCCTGCCGGCGCCGCTGGCGCTGTTCGCCTCGGCCACGGCAGGTCCGGCCCGGCGCGATGTCAGTGAATACGCCATCGAGAAAAGCGACGCCGAACTGATCGCTCGCCTGCGCGAGTTGGGTGGCACCAGTGAAAGCGTGATCGCCAACGAAGAACTGCTCGAACTGATCCTGCCGATCCTGCGCGCCGATTTCCTTCTCTGCGGCAGCTTCACCTATGGCCGGCGCGAGCCGCTGGCGGTGCCGATCCATGTGTTTGGCGGCAAGCGCGACACGGTCAAGGTCGAGGAACTGCTCGACTGGCAGGAGGAGACCAGCACCGGTTTCTCCCTCGACATGTTCGAAGGCCATCACTTCTACCTGATCGACGAACAGGCCCACCTCCTGCGCCAGTTGCGCCGCTACGCCGACCAGCACCTGGCGCGCTGGCGCAACCGCAAGGCCCTGCAACCCGCCCGCGCGGCCGGTTGAGCAGCACTGCTGCACACGCGCCGGCCGCTGCGGGCGCGTTTTCTTTTCGATACCCCGACCCTTTTTTTGCCAAGCCGAATCTAGCAGGAACCCATCATGGATGCGTTTGAACTTCCAGCCACCCTGGCCCAGTCCCTCCAACGTCGCGCCGCACAGACGCCGGACAAACTGGCGCTGCGGTTTCTTTCCGACGAAAAGGACCAGGGCCTTGTGCTGACCTACCGTGACCTGGACCTGCGCGCGCGAACCATCGCGGCCGCCCTGCAGTCCCAGGCTGCGCTGGGTGACCGGGCGATCCTGCTGTTTCCCAGTGGCCCGGACTATGTCGCGGCGTTCTACGGCTGCCTGTATGCCGGCGTGATCGCGGTGCCGGCCTATCCGCCGGAGTCCAATCGCCGGCATCACCAGGAGCGCCTGCTGTCGATCATCGCCGACGCCGAGCCGAGCTTGGTGCTGACTGCTTCGGCGCTGCGCGAGAGCCTGTTGGAAGTGGCGGAACTGGCGGCCGATGGCGCCCCGGCGCTGCTCTGCGTGGATACCTTGGACAGCGCGCCGGCGGATGCCTGGCAAGCACCGGAACTGACCGGCGAACATATCGCGTTCCTGCAATACACCTCGGGTTCCACCGCGCTGCCCAAGGGCGTGCAGGTCAGCCACGGCAACCTGGTGGCTAACGAAAAACTGATCCGCCACGGCTTCGGCATCGACCTCAACCCGGACGACGTGATCGTCAGTTGGCTGCCGCTGTACCACGACATGGGCCTGATCGGCGGCCTGCTGCAACCGATCTTCAGCGGTGTGCCGTGCGTGCTGATGGCCCCGGCCTACTTCCTCAGCCGGCCACTGCGCTGGCTGGAAGCGATCAGCGACTACAAGGGCACCATCAGCGGTGGCCCGGACTTCGCCTACCAGCTCTGCGCCGCGCGGGTCAGCGATTCGGCGCTGGCCCGTCTCGACCTGAGCGGCTGGCGCGTGGCGTATTCCGGTTCCGAGCCGATCCGCCTGGACAGCCTGGACGCCTTCGCCGAGAAATTCGCCGGTTGCGGTTTCGACGCCAGCAGCTTCTTCGCTTCCTATGGCCTGGCCGAGGCGACCCTGTTCGTCGCGGGCGGCAAGCGTGGCCAGGGCATTCCGCACCTGCGTCTGGACGAGCAGGCGCTGGCGCGCAATACCGCCGAGCCGGGGCAGGGCAGCCCGGTGATGAGCTGCGGCACCAGCCAACCGGAGCACGGCGTGCTGATCGCCGATCCGCAAAGCCTGGCGGAACTGGGCGAAAACCAGGTCGGCGAAGTCTGGGCCTGTGGCCCGAGCATCGCCCACGGCTACTGGCGCAACCCCGAGGCCACGGCCAAGACCTTCGTCCAGCATGCCGGCCAGACCTGGCTGCGCACCGGTGACCTGGGCTTCATCCGCGATGGCGAGCTGTACATCACCGGCCGCCTGAAAGACATGCTGATCGTCCGCGGCCAGAATATTTATCCACAGGACATCGAACAGACCATCGAGCGTGAAGTGGACGTGGTGCGCAAGAGCCGCATCGCTGCGTTCGCGGTCACCCAGGACGGTGTCGAGGGTATTGGCATCGCCGCCGAAATCGGCCGCAGCGTGCAGAAAAGCGTGCCTGCCGACGAGCTGATCAAGCGCCTGCGCCATGCCGTGGCCGACGCCTTCCAGCAAGCCCCTAGCGTGGTGGTGCTGCTCAACCCCGGCGCCTTGCCGAAGACCTCCAGCGGCAAGCTGCAACGTTCCGCCTGCCGCACCCGCCTGGCCGATGGCAGCCTCGACAGCTACGCGGTGTTCCCGCAGCAGGCGGGCGCGGCCAAGGCCAGTGACGCGCTGCTGGCGCAGTCCAACCTGCAGGAACTGGTGGCCCGTACCTGGCGCGAGCACCTGCAGGTCGAGGATGTCGCCGCCGACGATCACTTCTTCCTGCTGGGCGGCAACTCCATCGTCGCGACGCAAGTGGTCGCCAGCCTGCGCGAAGCGCTGGGCATCGAGCTGAACCTGCGCCTGCTGTTCGAGGCGCCGACCCTGGAAGGCTTCGTTGCCGCCATCGGAGGCATGCAGTCCGGCGCCCAGGTCCAGGACGGCATCGTCCGCCTGGCCGGCAACGAAGGGCTGCCGCAATCCCTGGCGCAAAACCGCCTGTGGTTCACCTGGCAGCTCGATCCGCACAGCAGCGCCTACAACATTCCCGCCGGCCTGAACCTGCGCGGCGAACTGGACGAAGACGCCCTGCGCGCGGCCTTCCAACGCCTGGTGGAACGCCATGAATCGCTGCGCACGCGCTTCTACGAAGAAGACGGCGTGGCCTTGCAGAGCATCGACGCCGCGAGCCCGCTGGCGATCTCGCGTATCGACCTCAGCGATCTCGACGACGAAGAGCGCCGGGCCCGTGCCCTGGCAATTCGCGAGGAACAGGCGCGCCTGCCGTTCGACCTGGAAAACGGCCCGCTGCTGCGGGTGCAACTGGTCTGTCTGGACGAGCAGGAGCACCAGTTGCTGGTGACGATGCACCACATCATCGCCGACGGCTGGTCGCTGAACGTGCTGATCGATGAGTTCTCGCGCCTCTATGCCGCCGCCGTGCAGGACCAGCCGCTGGCGCTGGAGCCGCTGCCGGTGCGTTACGCCGATTACGGCCAGTGGCAGCGCGATTGGCTGGCCCGGGGTGAAGCCCAGCGCCAACTGGACTATTGGAAAGCGCAACTGGGCGATGAGCAACCGAGCCTGAATCTTGCCACCGACCATCCACGTTCCGCCCGCCAGCAACACAGCGCCGCACGCTACAGCCTGCGCCTGAGCGCCGAGCTGAGCAGCGCGGTGAAAGCGGCGGCGCAACACAATCAATCGACGCCGTTCATGCTGCTGCTGGCCGGCTTCCAGAGCCTGCTGCACCGCTACAGCGGCCAGACCGATATCCGCATCGGCGTCCCTGGCGCCAACCGTCCGCGCCTGGAAACCCAGGGCCTGATCGGCTTCTTCATCAACACCCTGGTGCTGCGCGCCGAACTGGAGTCGCGGCTGCCGTTCGCGCAACTGTTGGCCCGCACCCGCCAGACCGCGCTGGAGGCCCAGGCCAATCAGGACTTGCCGTTCGACCAACTGGTCGAAGCCTTCCCGCAGGCCCGCGAACAGGGTCTGTTCCAGGTCATGTTCAACCACCAGCAGCGCGACCTGAGCGCGCTGCGTCGCCTGCCGGGGCTGCTGGCCGACGAGCTGCCGTGGCACAGCCGCGAAGCCAAGTTCGACCTGCAACTGCACAGCGAAGAGGACCGCAACGGGCGCATCAGCCTGTCGTTTGACTACGCCGACGAATTGTTCGAGCGCGCCACCATCGTCCGCCTCGCCGCGCATTACGTGCGTCTGCTGACCCAGGTCAGCACCGACGCCGACATTGCCCTCGGTGACCTGCAACTGCTGGACACCGCCGAAGTGGCCCGTCAGCAAGACTGGAGCGTCGCCCCCTGCGCCCCGGCCAGCCGCTGGCTGCCGGAACTGCTGAATGAACAGGCCCTGCGCAGCCCCGAGCGCACCGCGCTAGTGTGGGACGGCGGCAGCCTCGACTTTGCCGGCCTGCACGTTCAGGCCAACCGCCTGGCCAACTACCTGCGCGACAAGGGCGTCGGGCCGGATGTGAAAGTGGCGATCGCGGTGGAGCGCTCGCCGCAACTGCTGGTCGGCCTGCTGGCGATCATCAAGGCCGGTGGCGCCTACGTGCCGCTGGACCCTGATTACCCGAGCGAGCGCCTGGCCTACATGCTGGCCGACAGCGGCGTGTCGCTGCTGCTGACCCAGAGCCACCTGCTCGGCGACCTGCCGAGCGCCGAGGGCGTCAGCGCCATCGCCCTGGACACCCTCAAGCTGGACAACTGGCCGAGCCACGCGCCGGGCCTGCATGTGCACGGCGACAACCTCGCCTACGTGATTTACACCTCCGGTTCCACCGGCCAACCGAAAGGCGTCGGCAACACCCACGCGGCCCTGGCCGAGCGCCTGCAATGGATGCAGGCCACGTATCAGTTGAACGACACCGACGTGCTGATGCAGAAGGCGCCGATCAGCTTCGACGTGTCGGTGTGGGAATGCTTCTGGCCGTTGATCACCGGTTGCAAACTGGTCATCGCCGGCCCCGGCGAGCACCGCGATCCGCACCGCATCGCGCAGTTGGTGCGCGAGCACGGGGTGACCACGCTGCACTTCGTGCCGCCGCTGCTGCAACTGTTTATCGACGAGCCGCTGACCGCCGGCTGCGACAGCCTGCGCCGGGTGTTCTCCGGTGGCGAGGCGCTGCCCGCCGAGCTGCGCAACCGCGTGCTGGCGCAACTGCCGAACGCGCAATTGCATAACCGCTACGGCCCGACCGAAACCGCGATCAACGTCACCCACTGGCACTGCCAGGCCAGCGACGGCGCGCGTTCGCCGATCGGCCGGCCGCTGGGCAACGTGATCTGCCGTGTGCTCGATGGCGAACTGAACGCCCAACCTGATGGCGTGGCCGGCGAGCTGTGCATCGGTGGCATCGGCCTGGCCCGGGGTTACCTGGGCCGCGCGGCAATGACCGCCGAACGCTTCGTGCCGGATGCCGCCGGCGAGCCGGGTGCGCGCCTGTACCGCACCGGCGACCGCGTGCGCTGGGCCGCCGATGGCGCGCTGGAGTATTTCGGCCGTCTCGACCATCAGGTGAAGCTGCGCGGTTTCCGCGTCGAACCGCAGGAAATCGAAGCCCGCTTGCTGGCGCTGGCGGGCGTCGGCCAGGCCGCGGTGCTGGTCCGCGAGACCGTCGCCGGCCCGCAACTGGTGGGCTACTTCACCGCCGAGGCGAGCGAGGAGGGCGAGGCCGCGCAAGTGGCGCGGCTCAAGGCCGAACTGGCGCTGGAGCTGCCGGAATACATGGTGCCGGCGCAACTGATGCGCCTCGACGCCATGCCCCTCGGCCCGAGCGGCAAGCTGGACCGCCGTGCGCTGCCAGAACCGCAATGGCAATCCCGCGAGCACATCGAGCCGCAAACCGAGCTGGAACAGCGCATCGCCGCGATCTGGCGCGACGTGCTGGGCGTGCCGCGCGTCGGTCTTGCCGATGACTTCTTCGAACTCGGCGGTCACTCGCTGCTGGCGACCCAGATCATTTCCCGCGTGCGGCAGAGCTGCGACGTCGAGCTGCCGTTGCGGGTGCTGTTCGAGCACCGCGAGCTGGGCGATTTCGCCGCCCGTGTCGCGGCGCTGCATGCCGCCGGCGAGCGCAACAGCCAGCAGCCGATCGGCCAGGTCGATCGCCGCCAGGCGGTGCCGCTGTCCTATTCGCAGCAACGCATGTGGTTCCTCTGGCAGATGGAGCCGGACAGCCCGGCGTACAACGTCGGCGGCATGGCGCGCCTGAGCGGCGCGTTCGATATCGGCTGCTTCGAGGCCGCGTTGCAGGCGCTGATCCTGCGCCACGAAACCCTGCGCACCACCTTCCCGAGCGTCAACGGCGTGGCCTGTCAGAAGGTCTCCGACGAGACCGGCGTCGCCATGCAATGGCTGGATCTCTCGGCGCTGCCGGCCGCCGAACGCGAGGTGCGTCTGCACGCCTTCGCCGACAGCGAAGCGCACACGCCGTTCGACCTGGAGACCGGCCCGCTGCTGCGCGCCTGCCTGGTCAAGGCCGGCGAGCAGGAGCACTACTTCGTCCTGACCCTGCACCACATCGTCACCGAAGGCTGGGCGATGGACATCTTCGCCCGCGAGTTGGGCCTGCTCTACGAAGCCTTCCTCGACGGCAAGCCGTCGCCGCTGCAACCGCTGGCGGTGCAGTACCTCGACTACAGCGTGTGGCAGCGCCAGTGGCTGGAGTCCGGCGAGCGCCAGCGCCAACTGGACTACTGGACCGCGCAACTGGGCAAGGAGCATCCGCTGCTGGAATTGCCCGGCGACCGTCCGCGTCCCGCGGTGCAGAGCCACCAGGGCGAGCTGTTCCGCTTCGACCTCGCTGATGACCTGGCCGGCCGCGTGCGCGCGTTCAACGCGAAAAACGGCCTGACCCTGTTCATGACCATGACCGCCGCCCTGGCGGTGCTGCTCTACCGCTACAGCGGCCAGACCGACCTGCGCATCGGCGCGCCGGTGGCCAACCGTATCCGCCCGGAAAGCGAAGGGCTGATCGGCGCCTTCCTCAACACCCAGGTGCTGCGCGTGCAGCTCGACGGGCAGATGAGCGTCGGCGAGCTGTTCGAACAGGTCCGCCACACCGTGATCGAAGGCCAGTCGCACCAGGACCTGCCATTCGACCATCTGGTGGAAGCCCTGCAACCGCCGCGCAGCGCCGCCTGGAACCCGCTGTTCCAGGTGATGTGCAACGTGCAGCGCTGGGAATTCCAGCAAAGCCGCGAGCTGGCGGGCATGACCGTCGAATACCTGGTCAACGATGCCCGGGCGACCAAGTTCGACCTCAACCTGGAAGTCACCGAGCTGGATCACCGCCTCGGTTGCTGCCTGACGTACAGCACCGACCTGTTCGATGAGCCGCGCATCGCGCGCATGGCTGGGCACTGGCGCAACCTGCTGCAAGCGCTGCTGGATAACCCGCAACAACGCCTCGGCGAATTGCCGCTGCTGGATGACGGCGAACGCCAGGGCCTGCTCGACAGCCTCGGCGCCGAGCCGGGCGAGCAGCGTCTCGACCAGTGCATTCACAGCCTGTTCAGCCAGCGCGTGCGCGCCAACCCCGAGGCCGGCGCGCTGACCTTCCGTGGCCAGACCCTGAGCTACGGCGAGCTGGATGCCCAGGTCAACCGCCTGGCCTGGATGCTGCGCGAGCGTGGCGTCGGCCCGCAGGTGCGGGTCGGCCTGGCGCTGGAGCGGTCGCTGGAAATGGTCATCGGCCTGCTGGCGATCCTCAAGGCCGGTGGCGCCTACGTGCCGCTGGACCCGGAATACCCGCTGGAACGCCTGCAATACATGATCAAGGACAGCGGCGTGCGCCTGCTGCTGAGCGACGCGGCGCTGCTCGACGCTCTGGGCGAACTGCCCGAAGGCGTGGCGCGCTGGAGCCTGGAAGAGGACCTGGCGAAACTCGCCGGCTACCCGGACAGCGAGCCGCCGTTCATCAGCCTGCCGCAGCATCAGGCCTACCTGATCTACACCTCCGGCTCCACCGGCTTGCCGAAAGGCGTGGTGGTCAGCCATGGCGAAATCGCCATGCACTGCCAGGCGGTGATCAAGCGCTTCGACATGCGCCCGGACGACTGCGAGCTGCATTTCTATTCGATCAACTTCGACGCCGCCACCGAGCGCCTGCTGGTGCCATTGCTGACCGGTTCGCGGTTGGTGCTGCGCGCCCAGGGCCAATGGGATGCCGAGGAAATCTGCACGCTGATCCGCGAGCAGGGCGTGACCATTCTCGGCTTCACCCCGAGCTACGGCAGCCAGTTGGCGCAGTGGCTGGCGACCCAGCAACAGCGCCTGCCGGTGCGCATGTGCATCACCGGTGGCGAGGCGCTGACCGGCGAGCACCTGCAACGGATTCGCGCGGCCTTCGCCCCGGCACTGTTTTTCAACGCCTACGGCCCGACCGAAACCGTGGTCATGCCGCTGGCCTGCCTGTCGCCGGCCGAGCTGGACGAGGGCCAGGCCAGCGTGCCGATCGGCAGCGTGGTGGGGGCGCGGGTGGCGTATATCCTCGACACCGACCTGGCGCTGGTGCCGCAAGGCGCCACCGGTGAGCTGTACGTCGGCGGCGCCGGCCTCGCGGTCGGCTATCACGAACGGGCGGGGCTGACCGCCGAGCGCTTCGTCGCCGATCCGTTCGCCACCGATGGCGGTCGCCTGTACCGCACCGGTGACCTGGTGCGCCAGCGCGCCGATGGTCAGGTGGAATACATCGGCCGGGTCGACCATCAGGTGAAGATCCGCGGTTTCCGTATCGAACTGGGCGAAATCGAAACCCGCCTGCTGGACCACCCGGCCATCCGCGAAGCGGTGGTGCTGGCGCTGGAAACGCCGGCGGGCAAACAACTGGCCGGCTATCTGGTCAGCGACGTCGCCCATCAGGACGAGGCGCAACAGGCGCACCTGCGCGAGGCGCTGAAAACCGCCCTCAAGGCGCAACTGCCGGACTACATGGTGCCGACCCACCTGATCCTGCTGGACGCCATGCCGCTGACCGCCAACGGCAAGCTCGACCGCCGCGCCCTGCCGGCGCCGGACCCGGAGCTGAACCGTCAGCATTACGTGGCGCCGAGCAGCGAGCTGGAACTGACCCTGGCACGGATCTGGGGCGAAGTCCTCAACGTCGCCCAGGTCGGCCTCAACGACAACTTCTTCGAACTGGGCGGCGACTCGATCCTGTCGATCCAGGTGGTCAGCCGTGCCCGCGCGGCCGGGATTCACTTCAGCCCCCGCGACCTGTTCCAGCACCAGACCGTGCAGAGCCTCGCGGCGGTGGCGACCACCCAGGAACGGGTCAGCGCGGAACAGGGGCCGCTCAGCGGCAGCTCGGCGCTGACGCCGATCCAGCACTGGTTCTTCGACACCCCGATTGCCAACCGTCAACACTGGAACCAGGCGGTGCTGCTGGAACCGACCCTCACCCTGCACGCCGCGCTGCTGGAACAGGCACTGAACGCCGTGCAGCACCAGCACGACGCCCTGCGCCTGCGCTTCAGCGAACGTGACGGGCAGTGGCAGGCGCAGTTCAGCGAGAACGCGGGCGATAGCCTGTTGCGGGTGGCGCAGGTCAGCGACATGACCCAGTGCGCCGACCTGTTCGACGACGCCCAGCGCAGCCTCGATCTTGCGCACGGCCCGCTGCTGCGCGCCTTGCTGGTGGACGGCCCGCAAGGGCAGCAACGCCTGCTGCTGGCGATCCATCACCTGGTGGTGGACGGCGTGTCCTGGCGCGTGCTGCTGGAAGACCTGCAAACCGCCTATCGCCAGTTGCAAGTCGGCGAGGCCGTGCAACTGCCGGCCAAGACCAGCGCGATGCGCGACTGGGCGGCGCGCCTGCACACCTACGCGGCGAGCGAATCGCTGCGCGAGGAACGCGACTGGTGGCAAGCGCAACTGGCGGGCGCCGCCCAGCAACTGCCGGACACCGACCTCAATGGCGGCCAGCAGAACCTGCACGCCGCCACCGTCAGCGTGCGCCTGGATGCCCAGCGCACCCGCCAGTTGCTGCAAGACGCGCCGGCGGCGTACCGCACGCAGATCAACGACCTGCTGCTGACCGCCCTGGCCCGCGTGCTGTGCCAGTGGAGCGGACAGGCGTCGGCGCTGGTCCAGCTTGAGGGCCATGGCCGCGAAACCCTGTTCGACGAGATCGACCTGACCCGCAGCGTCGGCTGGTTCACCAGCGCTTATCCGCTGCGCCTGACCCCGGTGGCGAACGATGCCGCCGCGTCGATCAAGGCGATCAAGGAACAACTGCGCCAGGTGCCGCACAAGGGCCTCGGCTACGGCGTGCTGCGCTACCTCGGCGACGACGCCAGCCGTGCGGCGCTGCAGGCGCTGCCGCTGGCGCCGGTCACCTTCAACTACCTCGGCCAGTTCGACCAGAGCTTTGCCAGCGACGCGCTGTTCCGTCCGCTGGAAGAATCCGCCGGCACCGCCCATGACCCGCACGCGCCGTTGCCCAACGAACTGAGCATCGACGCCCAGGTTTACGCCGGCGAACTGGTGCTGCGCTGGACCTTCAGTGGCGAGCGCCATCAGGTCGCGACCATCGACAACCTGGCCACTGCCTACCTGGCGCAGTTGCAGGCGCTGGTCGAACACTGCGTCACCGAGGGCAATGGCGGTCTGACGCCGTCGGACTTCCCGCTGGCCAGCCTGACCCAGGCACAACTCGACGCGCTGCCGGTGCCGGCGGCGCGGATCGAGGACGTCTACCCGCTGACCCCGATGCAGGAGGGCATGCTCCTGCACACCCTGCTGGAACCGGGCACCGGCTTGTACTACATGCAGGACCGCTACCGCATCAACAGCGACCTCGACCCCGAGCGTTTCGCCCACGCCTGGCAGGCCGTGGTCGCCCGTCATGAAGCGTTGCGCGCGTCGTTCTGCTGGGACGTCGGGCAAACCATGCTGCAGGTTATCCACAAGCCGGGCGACACCGCCGTCGAATACCTCGACTGGCGCGAGGTGCCGGCGGATGAACAGGAGCCGCGCCTGCAAGCGCTGCACAAGCGCGAGCGCGAGGCCGGTTTCGATCTGCTGCGGCAGGCGCCGTTCCACCTGCGCCTGATCCGCGTCGGCGAGGCGAACTACTGGTTCATGATGAGCAACCACCACATCCTGATCGATGCCTGGTGCCGTTCGCTGCTGATGAACGACTTCTTCGATATCTACATGGCCCTCGGCGAAGGCCGCGACGCGCAACTGCCGCCGCCGCCGCGCTACCGCGACTACATCGGCTGGCTGCAACAGCGCGGCCTGAAACAGGCGCGCACCTGGTGGCGCGACAACTTGCGCGGCTTCGAGCGGCCGACGCCGATCCCGAGCGACCGGCCGTACCTGCGCGAACACGCCAGCGAGCACGGCGGCATGATCGTCGGCGACGTCTACACCCGCCTCGAGGTGAAAGACGGCGCCCGCCTGCGCGAACTGGCCCAGCAGCATCAACTGACCGTCAACACCTTCGCCCAGGCGGCGTGGGCCCTGACCCTGCGGCGCATGAGCGGCGACCGTGACGTGCTGTTCGGCGTCACCGTGGCCGGGCGTCCGGTGGACATGCCGCAGATGCAGCGCACCGTCGGCCTGTTCATCAACACCATTGCCCTGCGCGTCGGCTTGCCGCGCGACGGCCAGCGCCAGAGCGTGCGCCAGTGGCTGAGCGGCTTGCTGGACAGCAACATGGAGCTGCGCGAGTACGAATACCTGCCGCTGGTGAACATCCAGGAAAACAGCGAACTGCCCAAGGGCATGCCGCTGTTCGACAGCCTGTTCGTGTTCGAGAACGCCCCGGTGGAAGTCTCGGTGCTGGACCGTGCGCAAAGCCTCAATGCCACCTCGGATTCGGGCCGGACCCACACCAACTACCCGCTGACCGCCGTCTGCTACCCGGGCGACGACCTCGGCCTGCACCTGTCCTACGACCAGCGTTACTTCGACGAGTCCACCGTCAACGGCATGCTCGCCGAGTTCAAGCGCCTGCTGCTGGCGCTGGTGGAAGGTTTCCATGGCGATATGGCCGAGCTGCCGTTGCTGGGCGAGGCTGAGCGCGAATTCCTGGTCAACGGCTGCAACCAGAGCGCCCATGACTATCCGCTGGAGCGCAGCTATGTGGCGCTGTTCGAAGAGCGAGTAGCCGCGCACCCTGAGCGCATCGCCGTCTCGTGCCTTGAGCGTCAGGACACCTACGCCGAACTGAATGCCGCTGCCAACCGCCTGGGCCATGCGCTGATCGCGGCGGGCGTTGGTTTCGACCAACCGATCGCCCTGCTGGCCGAGCGCGGCCCGGACCTGCTGGGCATGATCGTCGGCAGCTTCAAGGCCGGCGCCGGTTACCTGCCGCTGGACCCGGCCTTGCCGAACCAGCGCCTGAGCGGTGTGATCGCCCAGAGCGGCGCGCCAGTGCTGGTGTGCAGCGCCGAGTGCGAGGCGCAGGCCCGCGAACTGTTGGCCGCGCTGGAAAGCCCGGTGCACCTGCTGGTCTGGGAACAGGTCCAGCAGAGCGGGGTGTCTGTGGATAACCCTGGCCGCTACAGCGCCCCGGACAACCTCGCCTACGTGATCTTCACGTCCGGCTCCACCGGCCTGCCGAAAGGCGTGATGGTCGAGCAACGCGGCATGCTCAACAACCAGTTGAGCAAGGTGCCGTATCTGGATTTGAGCGACGCCGATGTGATCGCGCAAACCGCGTCGCAGAGCTTCGATATTTCCGTCTGGCAGTTCCTCGCCGCGCCGCTGTTCGGGGCCCGCGTGGATATCGTGCCGAACGACATCGCCCGCGATCCGCAGGCGCTGCTGGCCCACGTTCAAGCGCAAGGCATCAGCGTGCTGGAAAGCGTGCCGTCGTTGATCCAGGGCTTGCTGGCCGAAGAGCGCGTCAGCCTCGACGGCCTGCGCTGGATGCTGCCGACTGGCGAAGCGATGCCGCCTGAACTGGCGAAGCAATGGCTGCTGCGTTATCCACAGATCGGTCTGGTCAACGCCTACGGCCCGGCCGAATGCTCGGACGACGTGGCCTTCTTCCGCGTCGATCTGGATTCCACGCAAAGCACTTACCTGCCGATCGGCACGCCGACCGACAACAACCTGATCTACCTGTTGGACGACGCGCTGGAGCTGGTGCCGCTGGGTGCCGTCGGCGAGTTGTGCGTGGCGGGCACCGGCGTCGGTCGTGGCTATGTCGCCGATCCGCGTCGCACCACCCCGGTGTTCGTGCCGAACCCGTTCGGCGCGCCGGGCGAGCGTTTGTACCGCACCGGTGACCTGGCGCGCCGCCGCGCCGATGGCGTTCTCGAATACGTCGGCCGCGCCGACCATCAAGTGAAGATCCGTGGCTACCGTATCGAACTGGGCGAGATCGAAACCCGTCTGCAAGAGCATCCGGCGATCCGCGAAGCGGTGGTGCTGGATATCGACGGCCCGCAGGGCAAGCAGCTTGCGGCCTACGTGACTACGAAAGTGGCGAGCGATGCCGAGGCGCTGCGTGAAGACCTGAAAACCGCACTGAAAGCCAGCCTGCCGGACTACATGGTGCCGACCCACTTCGTGCTGTTGGCGGCGATGCCGTTGACGCCGAACGGCAAGCTCGACCGCAAGGCGCTGCCGACGCCGGACACCACCCTGTCGCAAACCGCCTATGTGGCGCCGGTCACTGAACTTGAACAACAACTGGCCGCCATCTGGGCCGAGGTGCTGAAGATCGAGCGCGTTGGCCTCAATGACAGCTTCTTCGAACTGGGCGGCCATTCGCTGCTGGCGACCCAGGTCATCTCCCGCGTGCGCCAGGCCCTGAAGATCGAGCTGTCGTTGCGCAGCCTGTTCGAAGCCAAGGACCTGCGCGGCTTTGCCCGCCAGGTCGAGCACGGCGAAAGCAGCAAGTTGCAGGCCATCGGCAAGGCTGACCGCGACCAGCCGCTGGCGCTTTCGTACGCCCAGCAACGGCAGTGGTTCCTCTGGCAACTGGAGCCGCAGAGCGCGGCGTACAACATGCCGGCGGCGCTGCGCCTGAAGGGCGCGCTGGATATCGCCGCGCTGGAACTGGCCTTCGAAACCCTGATCGGCCGCCACGAAACCCTGCGCACCACCTTCCGCCAGGACGGCAGCCAGGCCGTGCAGGTCATCCACGGGGCGGCGCCGTTCGTGCTGGCGCTGGAGCAACTGCCGGACTCGCCATTGCCGCGAGACGAACAGGTGCGCCTGTTTATCGAGGACGAAACCCTGCGGCCGTTCGACCTGGAACAGGGTCCGCTGCTGCGGGTGCGCCTGCTGCACCTGGGCGAGAACGAGCATGTGCTGGTGCTGGTTCAGCACCATATCGTCACCGACGGCTGGTCGATGCCGATCATGGTCGATGAGCTGATGCGCCTGTACGCCGGCTACAGCCAGGGCGAGGACGTCGCGTTGGCGCCGCTGCCGATCCAGTACGCCGACTACGCCGTGTGGCAGCGCACCTGGATGGACGCGGGCGAGAAGGACCGGCAACTGGCCTACTGGACCGCGCAACTGGGCGGCGAACAACCGGTGCTGGAACTGCCGACCGACCATCCGCGTCCGCCGGTGCAGAGCACCGAGGGTGCGCAACTGCACCTGGAACTGGACCGCGAACTGGCCGCGCGCCTGAAAGGGCTGGCGCAGGCGCAGGGCGTGACCCTGTTCATGCTCCTGCTGGCCTCGTTGCAGACCTTGCTGCACCGCTATTCGGGCCTGGGCGATGTGCGTGTCGGCGTGCCGATCGCCAACCGCAACCGCGCCGAAACCGAAGGGCTGATCGGCTTCTTCGTCAACACCCAGGTGCTCAAGGCCGAGGTGGATTCGCAGACCTCCGTTGCCGCGCTGCTGCAACAGGTCAAGCGCCATGCGCTGCAGGCCCAGGCCCATCAGGACCTGCCGTTCGAGCAACTGGTGGAAGCGCTGCAACCCCAGCGCGACCTGAGCCGCAGCCCGCTGTTCCAGGTGATGTACAACCACCAGAACGAGGCGCCGCAACTGGTGCGCGAGCTGGCCGGGCTGACCCTGCAAGGGGTGGCCTCGCAGAAGCACACCGCGCAGTTCGACCTGATGCTCAACACCGTCGAGCAAGACAACGGCCTCAGCGCGTCGCTGACCTACGCCACCGCGCTGTTCGAAGCGGACACCATCGCGCGCATGGCCGAGCATTGGCAGAACCTGCTGCGGGGCATGGTTGCCGATGCGCAGCAGCGTATCGGTGAGCTGCCGCTGCTGGGCGATGCCGAGCAGCAGCACATCCTGCGCGACTGGAACGCTACCGCCGCCGAGTTCCCGAGCGAGGCGTGCATTCAGAGCCTGATCGAGGCGCAGGTCGCCGCGACGCCGGACGCTCCGGCGCTGGTGTTTGCTGGTGAAGAACTGAGCTACGCCGAGGTCAACCGCCGTGCCAACCAACTCGCGCACAAGCTGCGCGAGCTGGGCGTTGGCCCGGATGCGCTGGTGGGCATTTCGGTCGAGCGCAGCCTGGAAATGGTCATCGGCCTGGTGGCGATCATCAAGGCGGGCGGC
>NZ_JANLNX010000006.1:0-114492 GCF_025466015.1 Pseudomonas sp. 5P_5.1_Bac1
CAGACAGGCTGATAGCGTCTCTTCCGTTCAGCTTCGATAAAGGAAGAAGTTGCTATCATCGGCACTTCTTCCCCCTGCCCAAAACCACCATGTCCCAACCAGCGCCCTGCCCGCCCCGTGCCTTGCCCGACGCCTTTTTCGACCGCGACGCCCAGGTCCTCGCCAAGGACCTGCTGGGCAAAGTGATCCGCCATCGCCACGGTCCCTACTGGCTGTCGGCGCGGATCATCGAGACCGAGGCCTATTACCTCGACGAGAAAGGCAGCCACGCCTCGCTCGGCTATACCGAGAAACGCAAGGCGCTGTTCCTCGATGGCGGGCATATCTACATGTACTACGCGCGCGGTGGCGATTCGCTCAACTTCAGCGCTCAAGGGCCGGGAAACGCAGTACTGATCAAATCCGCCTTCCCGTGGGTCGATGCCGTCTCCGACAGCAACGCCCTGGCACAAATGCAGGTGAACAACCCGGATGCCAGCGGCGGGGTCCGTCCGATCGAGCGGCTCTGCAACGGGCAGACCCTGCTGTGCAAAGCACTGGGCCTGAAAGTACCGACCTGGGACGCCAAGCGCTTCGATCCGGAACGGCTGTTTGTCGAAGACTGTGGAATCATCGTGCAACACATTATCCAGGCCAGCCGGCTGGGCATTCCCAAGGGCCGCGACGAACATCTGCCGCTTCGTTTCGTCGACGCCGAATACGCCCGTCACTGCACGCGGAACCCGCTGCGCCGCGGCCAAGTCGAAGGGCGCGACTTCTCTCTACTGACACAAGGAAACTGACACGATGGGCCCATGGCTCGACAGCCTGACCGGCTGGCTGACCGCGAACCCGCAATGGCTGGGCGTCGCGATTTTTCTGGTGGCCTGCGTCGAATGCCTGGCCATCGCCGGGATCATCGTGCCCGGCACTGTCCTGTTGTTCGCGGTCGCCGTGCTGGCCGGCAGCGGCGCGCTATCCCTGAGCGAAACCCTGCTGCTGGGTTTTCTCGGCGGGTTGCTGGGTGATGCCATCTCCTACACCGTGGGACGACGTTTCCATCAGAACATCCGGCGCCTGCCGCTGCTGCGCCATCACCCGGAGTGGATTGGCAGCGCCGAAACCTACTTTCAGCGTTATGGCATCGCCAGTCTTCTGGTCGGCCGCTTCATTGGCCCATTGCGGCCGATGCTGCCGATGGTCGCCGGCATGTTCGACATGCCGCTGCCGCGCTTCATCGCTGTCAGCCTGATTGCCGGCGCCGGCTGGGCGGTGGCCTATCTGCTGCCGGGCTGGGCCACCGGCGCGGCCATGCGCCTGCCGTTGCCGGAGGGTTTCTGGCCGCAGGCCGGCGTGGTCGCTGCGGGTGTGGCCATATTGATCGGGGTGAGCATCAACAGCAGCCTGCGCGCGCAGCCCCGCGGGACACGGCTGATCGCCGCGGTCAGCCTGGTCATGCTGGTGGCGCTGTTCATCGGCTTCCCGCACCTGAGCCAGTTCGACCAGGGCCTGATGACCCTGATCCAGGAACACCGCAGCCACGTCCTGGACGGCAGCATCGTGCTGATCACCCGCCTCGGCGACTTCCGCACCCAGCTCGTCGTCGCCGGCGTGCTGGTGGCGCTGCTGGTGCTGGCACGGCAATGGCGCCCGGCGGTCTTCGCCTGTAGCACCCTGCTGGGCACGGCCCTCGCCAACTCCGCCACCAAGTGGTTCTTCGCCCGCGCCCGCCCGGAAGTCCTGACCGATCCGCTGACCACCTACAGCATGCCGAGCGGTCACAGTTCCGCTTCGTTCGCCTTCTTCCTGACCCTCGCCGTGCTGGCCGGCCGCAGCCAGCCACCGCGGATGCGCCTGACCTGGATTCTGCTGGGCTGCCTGCCGGCGCTATCGATCGCGGTGTCGCGCGTTTATCTCGGCGTGCACTGGCCCACCGACATCCTCGCCGGTGGTCTGCTCGCCTGCTGCGTCTGCGCCATCAGCCTGGCACTGGTCCAGTACCGCGAGCCCCTGACGGCCATGCCGCTACGGGTCTGGTGGCTGATTCTGCCGGCGTGCGTCGGCGTGCTGGCGTTCTTCGCCCTGCACGCGCTACCGCACGCCCTGCTGCGTTATCAGTACTGAGGGTCAGGCGAAGAGTTCGCCCTGGATGCGGTCGAGCAGCGACTGGATCGCCACCAGGCGCTGAGTAGGAGAGTCGATGGCGAGGAGCTTGAGCTTGTCCTCGTCATCGAACGGCAGCAGGTAGGCCAGTTGATTGGCCAGGGCCTGCTTGCCGGTGACCCGGCTGGCCATGTCCAGCCCTGAAACCATCGGGTGTTCGGCCAACGCCATGAGCAGCGCCAGCAGGTCGTCATCCTCGTCGTCCAGCGGCGGATCGTCCTGCTCATCCAGCCAGCGCACGTCAGCCACCAGCAGGTTGTCCTTGCGCACTTCGAAGTCATCGACCATGAAACGCCGTTCGCCCTTGACGCGAATGCCCAGCAGGCCGTTGTCCTGCTGCTGGAAATCCTCGATCAGCGCCTGGCAGCCGATGCCGGCGAAAGACTCCGGCGCCTTGCCGACCTGCTCGCCCTCGAGGATGCACACCACGCCAAAGCCGCCGCCCTGCTTCATGCAGCGGCCGATCATGTCCAGGTAACGCGCCTCGAATATCTGCAAATCCAGGTTGCAACCGGGAAACAGCACGGTGTTGAGGGTAAACAAGGGCAACGTCATTACAGGTCCTCAGGCTACCAGGCTGACCGCCAACGGCAGGAACACCGCGGTAGCCACACCCATCAAGCTCATGGCCAGGGCCGCGAACGCCCCGCACTCTTCACTTTCCTGCAGCGCCACCGAGGTGCCCACGGCGTGCGCTGTCAGACCCAGCGCCATGCCCCGGGCCTCGGGGCTGTTCACACCCAGCAGCGACAACAGCGCCGGGCCGAAAATCGCCCCGATCACGCCGGTGATCAGCACGAACACCGCGGCCAGCGCGGCGACACCACCAATCTGCTCGGCCACCAGCATCGCGATCGGCGAGGTCACCGACTTCGGCGCGAGGGTCATCAGGATCATGTGCTCGGCACCGAACCACCAGCCCAGCAGCAGGCAGATAGCGGTCGCGAACACACCTCCGACTATCAGCGTAGTAAAGGTCGGCCAGAACAGTTGGCGGATCCGCCGCAGGTTCAGATAGAGCGGCACGGCCAGGGCGACCGTGGCCGGGCCCAGCAGGATATTCATGATTTCCGTGCTCTTGCGGTACTCGGCGTAGGTCAGGCCGCAACTGAGCAGCACGCCGATCACCACCAGCATCGAAACCAGCACCGGCTGGAGAAACAGCCAGCGGGTCTTTTCATACGCGGCGATCACCAGTTGGTAGGCGCCCAGGGTGATGCCGATGCCGAACAGCGGATGGTGGATAACGGCCTGCACCGCACCTTGCCAGTCGAGACTCATGGGCGATCCTCGCGGCGGGCCTGGCGGGCGATCATTTTCTGCATCAGCACACCACAGAAGGCCATGGCCAGAATCAGCGACAGCACCAGCGCGCCGGCAATCGCCCAGAAGTCGGCGACGATGTCAGCGGCATAGACCATCACCCCCACGGCTGGCGGCACCAGCAGCAGCGGCAGATAGCGCAGCAGGCTGGAAGCCGCCTCGCTCAGCGGCTCGCCGACTTCGCCCCGCACCATCAGGAAGACCAGCAGCAACACCAGGCCGATGATCGGCCCCGGAAGAATGGGTACAAACAGGTGATTGATCGCTGTACCGAGCAACTGGAACAGCACGAGCCACGTCAAACCGCGCAACAACATTGCCTATCTCCCTCAAACCTGGCGGCCATTATAAGCACGCTAACGACCGGTCTATACCCCGACATTCGCCCGGGTCATGCCTACTTGACCGGGCCAATGGAGCGTGCTGATCTTAAGCATTCGTATCTGCCTTAGTCATAAGAAATTCAAAGACAGTCAGGAGAGTCGCAATGCCCTATGTACCCGTTGCAGAGCTGCCGCAGTACGTTGGAAAGGAACTCGGACGTTCCGAATGGCTGAAGATCGATCAAGAGCGCATCAACCTGTTCGCCGAGGCCACCGGCGACTTCCAGTTCATTCATGTGGACCCGGCGAAGGCGGCAAAAACGCCATTTGGCAGCACCATCGCCCACGGTTTCCTCACCCTTTCGCTGATTCCCAAGCTGATGGAAGACATCCTGGTCCTGCCCGAGGGCCTGAAGATGGTCGTCAACTACGGCCTGGACAGCGTGCGCTTCATCCAGCCGGTCAAGGTCGACTCGAACGTCCGCCTCGCGGTAAGCCTCACCGAGGTCACCGAGAAGAAACCCGGCCAGTGGCTGCTCAAGGCCACCGCGACCCTGGAAATCGAAGGTGAAGAAAAACCGGCCTACATCGCCGAGCCCCTTTCCCTCGCGTTCGTCTGACGCCCGCTGGTGAAACGGCCTGACCGCCGTTTCACCAGAACCCTGGTTCTGCGGCATACTCGGGGCTTCAAACGCCCGGACCCCGCCATGCGCCCACTCGTTCCACTTGCCCTGATTCTGCTGCTCGCCGCCTGTGGCGATGGCGAACCGCTGTCGCCGCCCGATGCCCGCCTGCCTGATGGCGGCCGTTACCGGGGCGAGGTGGTCGACGGCCTGCTGCAGGGCGAAGGTCGCGTCGACTACCCCAACGGCAGTTGGTACGCCGGACACTTCAGCAACGGCCAGTGGCATGGCCAGGGCGAATGGCACGGCAGCAACGGCGAGGTCTATATCGGCCAGTTCCAGCAAGGACTGTTCCACGGCCAAGGCAAGCTCACCACCCCGACCAGCAGCTACAGCGGCGGCTTCAAGCTCGGCCGGCGCGACGGCGAAGGCAGCCTGCGCGAAGGCGGTCAGCATTACCGTGGCCAGTTCAAGGACGACCAGTACAGCGGCGCCGGCGAGTTGGTGCTGGCCGACGGCAGCCAGTACCAGGGGCAGTTCGCCAAGGGCAAGCCCAATGGCGAAGGCGTTCGCAGCGACGCCAGCGGCAATCAGTTCAGCGGCCACTTCGTCGATGGCCTGCTCAAGGGCACCGGCACCTTCAACAGCGCCGAGGGCGATCAGTACATCGGCGAGTTCAAGGCCAACCGCCTGGAAGGCCGCGGCCGCTACGAGAATGCCGACGGCGACGTGTGGATCGGCGACTTCAAGGACGGCGCGCTCACCGGCAAAGGCGAGTTGTTTGCCGTTGACGGCAGCCATTACAAAGGCGGCTTCCGCGACTGGCGCTTCTCCGGCAAGGGCCGCCTGCAACTGGCCGATGGCAGCGTCTACAGCGGCGGTTTCGAAAACGACAGCTACCAGGGCAGCGGTCGCCTGGTCCTGCCCGGCGGCCGGGTCGAAGCCGGTCACTGGATCAACGGCCTGCGGGTGCGCGACGAACAGGGCCGGTTGCTGCCCGACCCGCTCGAGCAAGCCTTGCTCAACCAGGGCAGCCTGCTGGAACAGGCCCTGGGGCAAATACCGCCCTCCACCGGCGATATCGAGCTTTACAGCCTGACCCTCGCGGGCGACGGCAACCAGAGCGTGTTCCTGCGCGAAGCCGACTACGTCAGCGACATGCTCAAGACCCGTTTCGGCGCCATTGGCCAGGTCAGCCTGGTCAACCATCGCGACCACCTCGCCGACCGGCCCATGGCCACCCGCGAAACCCTCACCCGCGCCGCCAAGCGCCTGGCCGAGCGCAGCGGCCCGGAAGACCTGGTGTTCGTCTACCTCACCACCCATGGCAGCCACGAGCATGAACTGGTGCTCGACCAGCCACGGCTGCAACTGGCTGACCTCCCCGCCGACGAACTGGCCGCCGCCCTCGCGCCGCTCAAGGAACGCGACAAGATCATTGTCATCTCCGCCTGCTATTCAGGTGGCTACATCGAACCGCTCAAGGATGAACGGACCCTGATCATGACCGCCTCGCGGGCCGACCGGGTGTCCTTCGGCTGTTCCGAAGAGGCGGACTTCACCTACTTCGGCGACGCGCTGTTCGCCCAGGCCCTGAACCAGACCGACGATCTGCAACAAGCATTCGAACTTGCCCGGGCCCATGTGGACCAACGGGAACAAGCCGAAGGCTTCGAAGCGTCCGAACCGCAGCTATGGGCGCCCAAAGGCGTCCTGGCACATTGGCAAAAATTGCGTCAGCAACAAGCGCGAAAAGCGCTGCAAAGTGCCACTGCGGTCGAGGAAAAAAGTACGGCCAGCCACTAAGCTGACTGTATCAAGGGAGAAACATCATGTACTTGACGCCGCAGCACATCCTGCTTGCCGGGGCTACCGGCCTTACCGGTGAACACCTGCTCGATCGTCTGCTCAACGAGCCGACCATCAGCCGCGTGCTTGCTCCTACCCGCCGGCCATTGGCCGAGCATCCACATCTCGAAAATCCGGTCGGAGACCCGGCGGTTTTTCTCCCGCAGTTGAGTGGCCGTGTCGATATCGCGTTCTGCTGCCTGGGCACCACCATCAAGCAGGCCGGGTCGGAAACGGCCTTCCGCGCCGTCGACCTGGACATGGTCGTGGCCTTCAGCAAACGCGCCCGGGAAATGGGCGCGCGGCACCTGCTGGTGGTCAGCGCGATCGGCGCCGATACGAAATCCTCGGTGTTCTACAACCGAGTCAAAGGCGAGATGGAGGAAGCGCTGAAAGCCCAGGACTGGCCACAACTGACCATTGCCCGGCCGTCGCTGCTGCTGGGCGAACGCATCGAACCGCGCCTGGCCGAACAAGTGGCCGGCACGCTGTCGAAGCTGATTCCGGGCAAGTATCACGGGATCGAGGCATGCCAGCTTGCGCGGGCGCTGTGGCGGCTGGCGCTGGAGGAACAGGACGGGATTCGGGTGGTGGAATCCGATGAACTGAGGAAACTGGGGAAATAAGCCAACGAAACATCCCCCCTCCCTGTAGGAGCGAGCTCGCTCGCGAAAGACTGCAAAGCACTCCCCCCGGATCGCTGAAAGAGTGGATAAGTCCGGGGCCACGTTGCGGCCCTTCGCGAGCAAGCTGGCGCCTACAATCCGCCGCTGGCCTGGAAACCAACCCCCAGGACAGTCAACACAGATAGCGGCAAGAACAGCGTATCCAGCACCATACTTCCCGGCAGATCCAGCCCCGGGTACTTCGGCGCCTCAGCGCCAAAGCGGTCCTCGGCGCAACAACCACCCTGCAACGCATACAGGTCCAGCCGCGTCCCGGAATACACCACCGGCGCGCCCGGTTTTGCCGCATCCAGCGTGCGGACCGTGGCGCAGCCACTGAGGGTCAGCGCCATCAGCAGCCCCGCCAGCAGGGGCTTCACTCTTCCCCGCCGAAATGATGCTCGCCCCAACGCGGCAGCATGTCCTGGGGAATGTTCAGCAGATTGAGAATTCGTGCCACGACGAAGTCCACCAGGTCATCGATGGTCTGCGGCTGGTGGTAGAACCCCGGCGCCGCCGGCAGGATCACCGCGCCCATCTGCGACAGCTTGAGCATGTTCTCCAGATGGATGGTGGAAAACGGCGCTTCCCGCGGCACCAGGATCAACTGGCGGCGCTCTTTCAGGGTGACGTCCGCCGCACGCTCGATCAGGTTGTTGCAGGCGCCGGTGGCGATGGCCGACAGGGTGCCGGTGGAACACGGCACCACCACCATCGCCGCCGGCGCGCCGGAGCCGGAAGCCACAGGCGACATCCAGTCTTCCTTGCCATAGACCCGAATCTGCCCGGCGGCAGCGCCGGTGTATTCGGTCAGGAACGCCTGCATGGCTTGGGGCTTGGGCGGCAGCAGCACGTCGGTTTCGGTGGACATCACCAATTGCGCCGCCTTGGAAATCAGGAAGTGCACCTCGCGGTCCTCCCGCACCAGGCAGTCCAACAGGCGCAGGCCATATTGCGCCCCGGAGGCGCCGGTCATCGCCAGAGTGATGCGTTCCGGCCCGTTCACCGCAGCGCCTCGGCCAGTTTGCCGTGCAGGCCGCCGAAGCCGCCGTTGCTCATGATCACCACTTGGGTGCCGGCGCGGGCCTGGCCTTTGACCCGCTCGATGATGGCTTCGAGGCTGTCGGCGACAATCGCCGGCACCGCGCACTGAGCGGCGGTCGCCGCCAGGTCCCAGCCGAGGTTCGGCGGTGCGTACCAGATCACCTGGTCGGCATCGCGCACGCTTTCCGGCAGGCCATCACGGTGGGCACCGAGCTTCATCGAGTTGGAGCGCGGTTCGATCACCGCGATCACCGGTGCATCACCAACGCGCTTGCGCAGGCCGTCGAGGGTGGTGGCGATGGCGGTCGGGTGGTGGGCGAAGTCGTCGTAGATGGTGACGCCGTTGACCTCGGCGACCTTCTCCATCCGCCGCTTGACGCTCTTGAACGCGCTCAGTGCAGCGATGCCCATGGCCGGGACGACGCCAACGTGGCGGGCCGCAGCCAGGGTCGCCAGGGCGTTAGCAACGTTGTGCTGGCCGGTCAGTTCCCACTCCACCACGCCTTGCACGTCACCGTCGAAGCTCACTTCGAAGCGCGAACCGTCGTCGCTGAGCAGGCGCACCTGCCATTGACCGCCGACACCGGTGGTCTGCACCGGGGTCCAGCAGCCCATCTCGATCACGCGCTTCAAAGCGGGTTCGGTGGTGGGGTGGACGATCAGGCCTTCGCTCGGAATGGTGCGCACCAGGTGGTGGAACTGCCGCTCGATCGCCGCGAGATCAGGGAAGATATCCGCGTGATCGAACTCAAGGTTGTTGAGGATCGCGGTGCGCGGACGGTAGTGAACGAATTTCGAACGCTTGTCGAAGAAGGCGCTGTCGTATTCATCCGCCTCGACCACGAAGAACGGCGTGCCGCCCAGACGTGCCGACACCGAGAAGTTCTGCGGCACGCCGCCGATCAGGAAGCCCGGGCTCATGCCGGCATGCTCCAGCACCCAGGCTAGCATGCTGCTGGTGGTGGTCTTGCCGTGGGTGCCGGCGACCGCCAGGACCCAGCGCCCCTGCAGGACATGGTCGGCCAGCCACTGCGGGCCGGACACATAGGGCAGGCCCTTGTTCAGCACATATTCCACCGCCGGGTTACCCCGCGACAGCGCGTTGCCGATCACCACCAGGTCAGGCGCGGGATCCAGTTGCGCGGCGTCATAGCCCTGGGTCAGTTCGATGCCTTGGGCTTCGAGCTGGGTACTCATGGGCGGATAGACGTTGGCGTCGGAACCGGTGACGCGGTGGCCGAGCTCCTTGGCCAGAACCGCCAGCGAGCCCATGAAAGTGCCACAGATACCAAGAATATGAATGTGCATGGTCAACCTCGGAAAACGTGCTGGCAGGGTAGCTTAGGGTTGGAAAAATCTCACCCTGTGTTTCGCTCAGGCGCCCCGGGAAAGACCGTGTTTGCGCAGTTTGCGATACAACGTGTTACGACTGACCCCAAGCTGCGCCGCCACCTGGGTCATGTGCCAGCGCTTCTGCTCCAGCGCCGCGAGCAAGGCCTGGCGCTCGGCGTCATCCAGCGGTGCCCGAGGGTTATCCACAGGTGCGTTGACCACGGCTTTCAATGGCGCGGCGTTGCGCACCAGCGGCGGCAGGTCGAGCACGCCAATATGCCCGTCTTCGCACAGCGCCACCAAGGTCCGCAGCACATTGCGCAACTGGCGCACGTTGCCCGGCCAGGCGAAATCCAGCAGCAAACGGCGCGCCGCCGGTTCCAGTTGCACCGCTTGCCGCCCGGCTTCCTCGGCGAGGATGAAGTCGAGCAACTGGCCCTTGTCACTGCGCTCGCGCAACGCAGGCAGGGCGATTTCCAGACCGTTGAGGCGGTAATAAAGGTCTTCGCGGAAACTGCCGTCCTCGACCCGGCTCAGCAGGTCGCGGTGCGTGGCGCTGATGATGCGCACGTCCACCGCCTGCGGCTCGCCACCGATGGGCACCACCTGGCGCTCTTCGAGCACCCGCAGCAGGCGGGTCTGCAAGGCCAGCGGCATATCGCCGATTTCGTCCAGCAGCAAGGTGCCGCCATCGGCCTGTTGCAGCTTGCCGCGCATGCCTTCCTTGCGCGCGCCGGTGAAGCTGCCGCCGCGGTAACCGAACAGCTCGCTTTCGATCAGGCTTTCCGGAATCGACGCACAGTTGAGCGCGACAAACGCCTTGCCCGCGCGCTGGCTGGCCTGGTGCACGGCCTTGGCGAACGCCTCCTTGCCGGAGCCGGTCTCGCCGTTGAGCAACAGCGGCACATCGCGCTCGAACACCCGCAGCGCCCGACGAAAATCGTTCTGCAGGGCCGGATCGAGCAGACAGATATCCGCAGGTTTGCTCGGCGCCGGCACACGCACCGGCGCAATCGGCTGGACCAGCGCCCGGGCCTGCCCGCGCAGGCTGGCGAACAGCAACCGGCCATCACGGGTGCGCAGCGGCCAACTGGTGCTGGCCATCGCGGTAGCGCGGCCCAGCAACTCGTCGAGGTGGCAGTCGAAGAACATTTCCACCGGCTTGCCCAGCAGGCCGCCACGGACATTGCCCAACAGGTTCAGCCCGCTCTGGTTGACCGCCTGAATCCGCCCTTCGCCGTCGAAGGCCAGCAGCCCCTCGCTGAACAGCCCGACGGATTCGGCCTGCAGGTGAAAGCGCAGCAACCAGTGGTTTTCGAAACAGCGCAGGAAATAACAGCTCTCGATCATCTTCGCCGAGAGGTTGACCAGGGCCATGGTGTGGAACTGGCTCTGCCGCGAGACCTCCGCCCGCGCCGACGACACGTCCAGCACCGCCAGCAGCTCACCGTGCGGGTCGAAGACCGGGCTCGCCGAGCAGGTCAGGCCGGTGTGGCGCCCGCGAAAATGTTCTTCCTGATGGATGGTCAGCGCCTGGCGTTCCACCAGGCAGGTGCCGATGCCGTTGGTGCCTTCGCGGGCCTCGCTCCAGTCGGCCCCCAGCCACAGCCCGGCGCGCTCGAAAATGCGCCGCTCGGTGGGTGCGGTCACGCAATTGAGGATTACCCCGCGAGCATCCGTCAGCAAGACCGCATGGCCGGCGCCGGAAAGCTGCTGGTGCAGGCTGTTCATCTCGCTGTCGGCGATGCGCAGCACCTGGTGCAGGCGATCGCGGCTTTCCATGACCCGCTCGTGTTCGAGCACGGTGGGCGCCATGGCGAGGGCCGGATCGAGGTGGTAGTCCTCCAGACAGCGCAGCCAGGAGCGGGCGATCGAGGGATCGCTGCCCGGCCCCTGCAAACCGCCTTTGCCCTGGGTCACTGTAAGCACTTGCCGGGCGTGCCGGCTCAGATGATTACCCTGCACTTTTATTGTTCTCCGCGGGTGAGAGAAACCCAGCATCCTCCTCGCACTGGCGCTTTGCAATGGCGCCTTGACCACCGGGTCGCCGGCTGTACCACCAGCGGTACAAAGTGTCACCCAGGCTGTACCGAAGGTGTCGCAGCCTGCGCCGAAACCCTCGGCAAAACTGCGCCAAGTCATTGATCCGACGTGGCCTCCGGGCACTGGCCCGACCTTTGCTCTACGCTTGGAATCCTCCCCAACAAAACACATAAGCCAGGAGAGACACCATGCGTTACGCACATCCAGGTACCGAAGGCGCAAAGGTTTCGTTCAAGAGCCGCTACGGTAACTTCATCAATGGCGAGTTCGTGGCTCCGGTCAAAGGCGAGTACTTCACCAACACCTCGCCGGTGAATGGCCAGCCCATCGCCGAATTCCCCCGCTCCACTGCCGAAGACATCGATAAAGCCCTGGACGCCGCCCACGCCGCCGCCGATGCCTGGGGCCGCACCTCGGTCCAGGACCGCTCCAACGTCCTGCTGAAAATCGCCGATCGCATCGAGCAGAACCTCGAAGTGCTGGCCATCACCGAAACCTGGGACAACGGCAAGGCCGTCCGCGAAACCCTCAACGCCGACATCCCGCTGGCGGTCGATCACTTCCGCTACTTCGCCGGTTGCATCCGCGCCCAGGAAGGCGGCGCCGCGGAGATCAACGAGGGCACCGTGGCCTATCACATCCATGAGCCGCTGGGCGTGGTCGGGCAGATCATCCCGTGGAACTTCCCGATCCTGATGGCCGCCTGGAAACTCGCGCCGGCCCTGGCCGCCGGCAACTGCGTGGTACTCAAGCCGGCCGAGCAAACGCCGCTGGGCATCACCGTGCTGGTGGAACTGATCGCCGACCTGCTGCCGCCCGGCGTGCTCAACGTGGTGCAAGGCTACGGCCGCGAAGCCGGTGAGGCCCTGGCCACCAGCAAGCGCATCGCCAAGATCGCCTTCACCGGTTCGACGCCGGTGGGCTCGCACATCATGAAATGCGCGGCCGAGAACATCATTCCGTCCACCGTCGAGCTGGGTGGCAAGTCGCCGAACATCTACTTCGAAGACATCATGCAGGCCGAGCCGTCCTTCATCGAGAAGGCCGCCGAAGGCTTGGTGCTGGCGTTCTTCAACCAGGGCGAAGTCTGCACCTGCCCGTCCCGCGCACTGGTGCAGGAATCCATCTATCCGAAGTTCATGGAAGTGGTGATGGAGAAGGTGAAGAAGATCAAACGCGGCGACCCGCTGGACACCGACACCATGGTCGGCGCCCAGGCCTCGCAGCAGCAATTCGACAAGATCCTGTCCTACCTGGAAATCGCCGAGCAGGAAGGTGCTGAACTGCTCACCGGCGGCAAGGTGGAAAAACTCGAAGGCGACCTGTCGACCGGCTATTACATCCAGCCGACCCTGCTCAAGGGCAACAACCGCATGCGCGTGTTCCAGGAAGAAATCTTCGGCCCGGTGGTCAGCGTCACCACCTTCAAGGACGAAGCCGAAGCCCTGGCGATCGCCAACGACACCGAGTTCGGCCTGGGTGCCGGCGTCTGGACCCGCGACATCAACCGCGCCTATCGCATGGGCCGCGGCATCAAGGCCGGCCGCGTGTGGACCAACTGCTACCACCTGTACCCGGCGCATGCCGCGTTCGGCGGCTACAAGAAGTCCGGCGTTGGCCGTGAAACCCACAAGATGATGCTCGATCACTATCAGCAGACCAAAAACCTGCTGGTGAGCTACGACATCAACCCATTGGGCTTCTTCTAAACCTGCCATCGCGAGCAAGCTCGCTCCTACAGAAAAAAACGCGCCGTCCCCGTAGGAGCGAGCTTGCTCGCGATGGGCTGCAAAGCAGCCCCAAAAACCAGAGCAACCCCTCTGGCCCGCTTCATGCACCGCATTCACCACTCAAAAACAACAACAGGTGACTTCATGCCAAGCGATCACTCCGCCGGGACACCGGCAGGTTCTTCCGTCGACTTCGAAAAGGTCGGCTCCGACTACTTCCAACAACGTGAACTGAAAAAAGGCGCCGCCGGCTGGGTCCTGCTGGTCGGCCTCGGTGTGGCCTACGTGATTTCCGGCGACTATGCCGGCTGGAACTTCGGCCTGGCCCAAGGCGGCTGGGGCGGGATGTTCCTCGCCACGCTGCTGATGGCCACGATGTACCTGTGCATGTGCTTCTCGCTGGCCGAGCTGTCCTCGATGATCCCCACCGCCGGCGGTGGTTACGGCTTCGCCCGCAGCGCCTTCGGCCCCTGGGGCGGGTTTCTCACCGGCACCGCGATCCTCATCGAATACGCGATCGCCCCGGCGGCGATCGCGGTGTTCATCGGCGCCTACTGCCAGTCGTTGTTCGGCATCGGCGGCTGGATCATCTACCTGGTGTTCTACATCATCTTTATCGGCATCCACATTTTCGGGGTCGGTGAAGCGCTGAAGCTGATGTTCGTCATCACTGCGGTAGCGGCCATTGCCCTGGCGGTGTTCCTGATTGCGATGGTGCCGCACTTCGAGACGAAGAACCTGTTCGACATCCTTCCAACCCAGGCCGTCGGCGCCAGCGAGTTCCTGCCCTTCGGCTACGTAGGGGTGTGGGCGGCGATTCCCTACGCGATCTGGTTCTTCCTTGCTGTCGAAGGCGTGCCACTGGCGGCCGAGGAAACCAAGAATCCCAAGCGCGACCTGCCGCGCGGCTTGATCGGCGCGATGCTGGTGCTGCTTGGTTTCGCCCTGCTGATCCTGGTCATCGGCCCGGGCGCCGCCGGTGCCGAAGCGCTGAAAAGCTCCGGCAACCCGCTGGTCGAAGCCCTGGCCAAGGCCTACGGCGGCTCGACCTGGATGGGCAGCTTCGTCAACCTGGTGGGCCTGGCTGGCCTGATCGCCAGCTTCTTCTCGATCATCTACGCCTATTCCCGGCAGATCTTCGCGCTTTCCCGCGCCGGCTACCTGCCGCGCGTGCTGTCGCAGACCAACAAGAGCAAAGCTCCGGTGCTGGCGCTGATTATCCCGGGCATCATCGGCTTCGCCTTGTCGCTGACCGGCCAGGGTGACCTGCTGATCCTGGTGGCGGTGTTCGGCGCTACGCTGTCCTATGTGTTGATGATGGCCGCGCACATCACCCTGCGCATTCGTCGCCCCAAAATGGAGCGGCCGTATCGCACGCCGGGCGGCATCTTCACCTCCGGCGTGGCCCTGGTACTGGCCTGCCTGGCCGTGGTGGCGGGTTTTCTGGTGGATCCGCGGGTGGTGATCGGCGCCGCCATCATCTATGGCATCTTGATTGCGTACTTCGCCCTGTACAGCCGCCATCACCTGGTGGCCGGTACGCCGGAAGAAGAGTTCGCCGCAATCCAGAAGGCCGAAGAAGCCTTGCACTGACCGCCTCACCGCGCCGCCGGCCGGCCCGGCGGCGCTCTGGAGATTCCGAATGGCAAGTTTCGTACACACGGCAGGCAACCAGACCTACCGTTTCGACAGCCTCAAAGAGGTCATGGCCAAGGCCAGCCCGGCCCGTTCCGGCGATTTCCTCGCCGGGGTCGCCGCCAGCAACGACGGCGAACGGGTCGCCGCGCAGATGGCTTTGGCCGATATTCCCCTCAGTCATTTCCTCAATGAAGCGCTGATTCCTTACGAGGAGGACGAAGTCACCCGGCTGATCATCGACACCCATGACAAACAGGCCTTCGCGGCTGTCAGCCACCTGACTGTCGGCGGCCTGCGCGACTGGCTGCTCGGCGATCAGGCCGACGAAAACAGCCTGCGCGCCTTGGCGCCGGGCCTGACGCCAGAGATGGCGGCGGCCGTGTCGAAAATCATGCGGGTGCAGGACCTGGTGCTGGTGGCGCAGAAGATCCGTGTGGTCACGCGCTTTCGCGGCACCATGGGCCTGCGCGGCCGGCTCTCGACCCGGCTGCAGCCCAACCACCCCACCGACGAACCGGCCGGCATTGCCGCGAGCATCCTCGACGGCCTGCTCTACGGCAACGGTGACGCCATGATCGGCATCAACCCGGCCACCGACAGCATCGCCTCGATCTGCGCGCTGCTGGAAATGCTCGACGCCATCATCCAGCGCTACGACATCCCCACCCAGGCCTGCGTGCTGACCCACGTCACTACCTCCATCGAGGCGATCAACCGCGGCGTGCCGCTGGACCTGGTGTTCCAGTCCATCGCCGGCACCGAGGCGGCCAACGCCAGTTTCGGTATCAACCTCAATGTGCTGAAGGAAGGCTACGAGGCGGGCCTGAGCCTGAACCGCGGCGCCCTCGGGCAGAACCTGATGTATTTCGAGACCGGCCAGGGCAGCGCGCTATCGGCCAACGCCCACTTCAGCGTCGACCAGCAGACCTGCGAAACCCGCGCCTACGCCGTGGCCCGGCACTTCAAGCCATTCCTGGTCAACACCGTGGTCGGTTTCATCGGCCCCGAGTACCTGTACAACGGCAAGCAGATCATCCGCGCCGGCCTCGAAGACCACTTCTGCGGCAAGTTGCTGGGCGTGCCCATGGGCTGCGACATCTGCTACACCAACCACGCCGAAGCCGACCAGGACGACATGGACATGCTCCTGACCCTGCTCGGCGTCGCCGGGATCAACTTCATCATGGGCATCCCCGGCTCCGACGACATCATGCTCAACTACCAGACCACCTCCTTCCACGACGCCCTCTACGCCCGCCAGACCCTGGGCCTGAAGCCGGCGCCGGAGTTCGAGGGCTGGCTGGCGCGCATGGGCATCTTCACCCAGGCCGACGGCCGCGTGCGCTTCGGCGACAACCTGCCACCGGCCTTCCGCCAGGCCCTGGCGCAACTGGGATAAGCGAGCGACCTCATGGACAAGCAACCGACGCCCACCGACAACCCCTGGCTGGAACTGCGCCGCCTGACACCGGCCCGCATCGCCCTCGGCCGATCCGGCACCAGCCTGCCGACCCAGGCGCAACTGGACTTCCAGTTCGCCCACGCCCAGGCCCGCGACGCCGTGCACCTGCCCTTCGACCATGCCGGCCTGCGCGAGCAACTGCAGGCCCGCGGCCGCGACAGCCTGCTGCTGCGCAGCGCCGCCAATGACCGCCATCACTACCTGCAGCGCCCGGACCTGGGGCGGCGCCTGCATGAAGACTCCGCGCAGGTGCTTCGCGAGCACGCCCTGGGCAATCCCGGCGGGATCGACCTGGCCATCATCGTCGCCGATGGCCTGTCCGCACTGGCCGTGCACCGCCACACCCTGCCGTTTCTCAATCGCCTTGAAGAACAGACCGCCGCCGATGACTGGTCCACCGCGCCCGTGCTGCTGGTGGAACAGGGCCGGGTCGCCGTGGCCGATGAAATCGGCGAGCTGCTGGGGGCGCGCATGACCGTGATCCTGATCGGCGAACGCCCCGGCCTCAGCTCGCCGGACAGCCTGGGGCTGTATTTCACCTACAACCCGAAAGTCGGGCTGACCGATGCCTACCGCAATTGCATCTCCAACGTTCGCCTGGAAGGCCTGAGTTACGGCATGGCCGCGCACCGCCTGGTCTACCTGATGCGCGAAGCCTGTCGCAGACAGCTTTCCGGGGTGAACCTCAAGGACGAAGCGCAGGTCCAGACCCTTGATTCGGAAACGGACGTGCAACAAAACGGAAACTTCTTGCTTGGAAAACCCTGAATGACGGCCGCTTTTTCGACGATTGCGATTTTTTTCCGCTTTAGGCAGCATCTGGGGCGACGGCTGCCCGAGATTCGCCGCCATTCCCTTCGAAACACGAGGCCTGCTTATGCGAATCATCCAAGCCACCCTTGAGCACCTGGACCTGCTTGCACCGCTATTCGTGAAGTACCGCGAGTTCTACGGGCAACTGCCCTACCCGGACTCGTCCCGCGCTTTCCTGGAAAAACGCCTGGAACGCGGCGAATCGATCATTTACCTGGCGCTGCCGGATGATGACGACAGCAAGCTGATGGGCTTCTGCCAGCTCTACCCGAGTTTTTCCTCGCTGTCGCTCAAACGCGTGTGGATCCTCAACGACATCTACGTCGCCGAAGACTCCCGGCGCATGCTGGTGGCCGACCACCTCATGCGCGAAGCCAAACGCATGGCCAAGGAAACCAACGCGGTGCGCATGCGGGTATCCACCAGCAGCGACAACAAAGTGGCGATGCAGACCTACGAGTCCATCGGTTTTCGCGAGGACACCGAGTTCAAGAACTACGTTCTGCCGCTCAACTGACGACAACACGATCACTGTGGGAGCGCCGCCCGGTCAGCTCCCACAGTGGTTTGCCGCTCAGCACATTCAGCTACAAACTGCGTAAGCAGAAATCTCTCGTCGCCGTATAATGGCGCCCTTCGTATTGTGTGAATTCTTACCCTTCCTTGTGGGGTAACTTTGCGCTCCTCGCACTGCCAGCCAACGTATTGAACACAGGTGTCGTACATGGACTTCAACCCGCTGGACCTCATTCTGCATCTCGACGCTTACCTCGATTTGCTGGTCAACAACTATGGTCCATGGATCTACGCCATCCTCTTCCTGGTGATCTTCTGCGAAACCGGCCTGGTGGTGATGCCGTTCCTGCCGGGCGACTCCCTGCTGTTCATCGCCGGCGCCGTGGCCGCGGGCGGCGGCATGGACCCGGTACTGCTTGGCGGCCTGCTGATGATCGCGGCCATCCTCGGCGACAGCACCAACTACGTGATCGGGCGAACAGCCGGGGAACGCCTGTTCAGCAACCCGAACTCGAAAATCTTCCGCCGCGACTACCTGCAGCAGACCCACGATTTCTATGAGCGCCACGGCGGCAAGACCGTGACCCTGGCGCGCTTCCTGCCGATCCTGCGGACTTTCGCACCGTTCGTCGCGGGCCTGGCGAAAATGCCCTACCCACGCTTCTTCGGCTTCAGCGTCGCCGGCACCATCCTCTGGGTGGGCGGCCTGGTGACCCTGGGTTACTTCTTCGGCAACGTGCCCTTCATCAAGCAGAACCTGTCGCTGATGATCGTCGCCATTATTCTGCTGTCGCTGGTGCCGGTGATCATCGGTGTAGTCCGCGGCCGCATGAACCGTGGCCCGGCCAAGGCGCACTGATCCGCCGACATGTGGAGCCTGAGCGACTGGCGTCGCCGCCGGACCCTGGCCCGGCACCCGATCGATCCACAACTGTGGCAGCAGGTGCGCGAGCGCCTGCCGATCCTCGACGGCCTGAACGACGAGGAAGACCAGTGGCTGCGCGAGGCCTGCATCCTGTTTCTGCGGGACAAACACCTCACCACCCTGCCCGGCGTCGAGCTGAACGATGGCGAGCGGCTGTTCCTGGCCGCCCAGGCGCAGTTGCCGCTGCTGCACCTGGGACCGCTCAACTGGTATCAGGGCTTTCACGAAATCATCCTTTACCCGGATGACTTCCTCAGCCCCCAGCGCCACCGCGACAGCAGCGGCATCGAGCATGAATGGGACGCCGAACACAGCGGCGAGGCCTGGCAGCAAGGGCCGGTGATCATGGCCTGGCCCGGCGTGCAGGCCAGCGGCGTGTGGGAAGGCTACAACCTGGTCATCCATGAGCTGTCGCACAAGCTGGACATGCTCAATGGCGACGCCAATGGCCTGCCGCCACTGCACGGCGACATGCGTGTCAGCGACTGGGCCAAGGCCATGCAGCACGCCTACGACGACCTCAACCGCCAGCTCGACCGCAACCCCGATGCCGAGACCGCCATCGACCCCTACGCGGCGGAAAACCCCGCCGAATTCTTCGCCGTGACCAGCGAATACTTCTTCAGCGCTCCCGATCTGCTGATGCAGGCATACCCCGCGGTTTATGCCCAGCTTCGCGGGTTTTATCGCCAGGATCCCCTGGCCCGCCTGCAACAACTCCAGCTCAGCCACCCGCAGTACAAAGATGCGCTGGAGTGAATCGGTCAAGCATCGGGGCGGGCATGGCAAGCGTTTCCGAATGTGCCTATAATCGCGGCCAATTTTTGGTCAAACACGGGGGCAACGCCCAATGAGCTACAGCAAGATTCCAGCTGGCAAAGACCTGCCGAACGACATCTACGTCGCCATCGAGATCCCGGCCAACCACGCGCCGATCAAATACGAGATCGACAAGGACAGCGACTGCCTGTTCGTCGACCGTTTCATGGCCACCCCGATGTTCTACCCGGCCAACTACGGTTTCATCCCGAACACCCTGGCCGACGACGGTGATCCCCTGGACGTGCTGGTCGTGACCCCTTACCCGGTTGCTCCAGGTTCGGTAATCCGCGCCCGTCCGGTCGGCATCCTGAACATGACCGACGACGGCGGCGGCGACGCCAAGGTCATCGCCGTACCGCACGACAAACTGTCGCAGCTGTACGTCGACATCAAGGAATACACCGACCTGCCAGCCCTGCTGCTGGAGCAGATCAAGCACTTCTTCGAGAACTACAAAGATCTGGAGAAAGGCAAGTGGGTCAAGATCGATGGTTGGGGCAACGCTGATGCAGCCCGCGCCGAGATCACCAAAGCCGTTGCCGCCTACAAAGGCTAAGCTCCTCGCTTGACGAAAAAGCCCCGCACTTGCGGGGCTTTTTCATGGGTGTGTGGAAAGTGAGGCGTGGAGAGTTAGCGACAATTCCTACGCCGCCATAGGCAATTACTGTAATTCCGACCCATCAACATTCCGAAATATCTCAACCCAATGTTTATAGGAAGCCGTGTTCCTGCCCTCTAGAATCAGTCCCCATGAATACATCCGGTGATCGACTGAAGGCACTGCTGAACGAGTGCAACCTGAGCGCTTCGGACTTCGCAGCCCAGCGCAAGGTGACGCCTCAACATGTGAACAACTGGTTCCATCGCGGAGTGCCCCAGGCCCGGCTCGATGAAATCGCCGAATTGCTGTGCGTACGCAGCAAATGGCTGCGCACGGGCGAAGGTCCCAAGCACATCAACCCATTACCGCGAATACACCGCCCCCGCACACAGCCAAGAAGCGAGGTGCCGGACCACAGCGCCCTCACCACCTATGGCGAAGGCGATGCGCAGCTGCCATTTCACAGCCTGCGCAACCGCCAGCTTGAACCTATCGACAACCGCTACCTGCGCCTGCCGCGCCAGGCCCTCGACCGCCTCGGCGTCGACCCGACCCAGGCGCTGTGCCTGAGCATGCCGGACTACAACATGATGCCACTGATCCCGTTCGGCGCCCCACTGGCCATCGACCGCGGCCTGACGCGGGTAGTCGAGGGCGAGCTGTACGCGGTCCTGCACAACGGACGCTTGCGCATCCACAGCCTGAGCAAACGCACCAACGGCGTCTTGCGCCTGCACAGCCATGACAGCGAAGGGTTTCCCTGCGAAAGCTACAGCGTCAGCCAGGCTCGCAGCCAACAACTGGAGATCCTCGGCTGGGTGTTCTGGTGGGCCCAATACCGCAGCGAAAGGCCGGACTGAAGCGCATAAGCGTGCATTTTCCGCTGGGCATTGCGAGCCATTCCCAGTATGCTACGGCCCACCTCCACCCTGGCTGCCGCTTGCATGCCATGGGCGGGCGAGGCCTCACACAGCCCTCGCCTATCGACACCTCGTGTCGACCAACGATTTGAAGGCGGTTGCGGCTTACCAAAAGTCAGCCAAGACTGTCCCCGAGAAGCCGGCCACAAGCCGGCTTTTTAATGCCCCCCGCCCTGCCCCAACAACTCCCGCCGCCGCCGCTCCCAGTTCACCTGCCGCTTGGCGATATCCGCCGCCAGAATCTCCAGTCGCCGCTCACCCTCGGCAATGGCTTCGTCCTTTGACGGATAGAGCTCGCTGATCGGGTAGTTATGTCCGGTTTCCGTTCGGTCGTAGGCGCTACCGTAGATGCCGCCAGCCACCAGTTCGACCTTCACGACCTGGAATGTGCGGGTCAGTCGCCAGGCGACGTAGGGGTATGTGCGTTGCTGCATCGGGGAAATCCTGCTGCTCGATCAGACTGCGGTGGTCACCGCCGGCAGAAGGCTACGCGCTTCGTTATATAGAATTCAATACAGCGGACTCGCGCCAGCGCTGTATATTTTTGTATATTCCGAATCCCGACTCCAACGCGGACCTCTCGCCGGGCTTGGGCACAACAAGGAATTCGCGATGTACATCATGCCGTTCGATCCCCGCCTCGATACGCCGCGGGGCGCCAGAAAACCCCGGCCCCGCACCGACGACGCGCCAGACTCGGTGTGCCGGACCATTCTCGACGCGGCGAGCGAAGCCTTCGCCGAGAAGGGCTACGCCGCCACCACCGTTGCGACCATCGCGCAACGGGCCGGGTTGCCCAAATCCAACGTGCACTACTACTTCAAGTCCAAGGAAAACATCTACGCCAAGGTGCTGGAGGACATCGCGCCCTCGTACCTGAGCGCCTGCATGCCGTCGCTGGACGACGATGAGACGCCGATCGAGGCGCTGACCCAGACGCTGATCCGCATGATCCGTCTGTTCGAGCGCCAGCCCTGCGCCTCGAAAGTGTTCATGGCTGAACTGCGTGAAGGTGCGCGGCGCCTGCCTCGGGAGTTTTTTGCCCGCTGGACGACGCAGACCCAGCAAAGTCTCGCCGGCATTCGCCAGTGGGTCGATCGCGGCCTGCTGGCGCCCATCGACCCGGAACACGCGCTGCTGACCATCTGGGCCATCGCGCAATCCTGCGTCAGCCGTGGCTGGCAGCTTCCCGGCCTGCGCAGCGAAGCAATGGACTACGACATCGCGGTCAGCAACGCCGCGCGCCTGCTGCTCAGCGGTCTGGCACCGGGAGGCCGGGCAGCCCGCTGAGACGGGCTCCAGAGACCTCAATCAGACGGCGCTCAGGTGCTCATAGAGAATCGTCGCGCCCACCAGCATCAATACGACACCGCCAACAATCTCCGCACGTTTGCCCACCACCGAACCGAGCACACGGCCGAGCATCACACCGAGGGTGACCATAACGCAGGTGGCCAGGCCGATGCATGCGGCGGCAACCAGGATGTTGACGTTGACGAACGCCAGGCCCACACCGACCGCCATCGCGTCGATGCTGGTGGCAAATGCGGTCACCGCGAGAATCAAGAAGGAATGCTGGCTGGTTTTTTCTTCGGCTTCGTCTTCGTCCTTGAGGCCGTTCCAGATCATGTGCAGACCCAGTACCAGCAGCAGGCCGAAGGCGATCCAGTGGTCCCAGTTTTCGACGAACTGGACGGCGACCTGGCCGATGCCCCAGCCGATGATCGGCGTGATGGCTTCGATCACGCCGAAGATCAGGCCGGTGCGCAGGGCCTCGGTGAAACGCGGTTTATGCAGGCTGGAGCCTTTGCCTATCGCTGCTGCAAAGGCATCGGTCGACATGGCGAGCGCGAGGAAGAGGAGGGAAAAGGGATTCACGGTTACAGTCCAGTCGGGCTATGAGTCAACGACGCAACCACACGCCCGACTTTAGGCATGGATGCATCGTTGGTCTCGCCAACCAGAAAGGTGTTCACGCCACGGCTGCTGCCGAGAATGTTGACGTGAACGCTCACTGACCGGGGTCAGGAGCAGGCTACTCCCCAACAAGGGTGGCCACTATAGCGGCTAGAACGTAAAAAAAACATCAACCGCCGCACTGCCACCCGCACATCGGCAGGCGAAGCTCCGTAAAGGGCCGCACCGCGGCCCCAAGTCAACGCGAAATCACAGGTTCTCGTCGAGGAAGTTCACCACGGTGCCCATGCACGCGACCCGCTCTTCCACATGCGGCATGTGGCTGGAGTTCTCGAAGATCGCACTCTGGATACCCGGGATCAGGTCCAGGAATGGCTGGATCACCCGTGGCGTGGCTTCGTCATAGCGACCGGAAATCAGCAGGCAAGGTGCGTTGATCTCAGGCAGGTAGTTGGCGATGGTCCAGTCCTTGGTGCTGCCGGTGATGGTGAACTCATTCGGACCGGTCATCGCGTGGTACACGGTCGGGTCAGCGTCAACCTGGGCAAAGGTGCGTTCCACCTCTTCCGGCCACGGGCTGAGACGGCACACGTGCTTGTTGTAGAAGAACCGGGTCGCCGCCAGGTAATCAGCGGCGAGGTAATCACCGGTGGCTTCGTGCTTGAGCAGGGTGGCCTGAATGTCTTCGGGCAATTCTCCGCGCAGGCGATTGGCTTCTTCCATCCAGGTGCCCATGTCGACCGGCGAGTTGGCGATGATCAGGCAGCGCAGGCCGGCCGGCCTTCTCGCGGCATGAACACTGCCGAGCATGCCGCCCCAGGATTGGCCGAGCAGCGCATAGCGCTCGCTGATGCCGAGGTGCTCCAGCAGGTTGTCGAGTTCTTCGAGAAACAGGCTCACCGTCCAGAACGACGGCGGCATATCGGGCAGGTGCGTCGAATGGCCGTTGCCCAGTTGGTCATAGTGGATGACCGGATACCCGCCGGCAGCGACATCCTTGTAAGCGTCGACGTAGTCATAGGTGCAGCCTGGCCCGCCGTGGAGGATGACCAAGGGAGTGCGACCGCTTTCGAGGTCACCGGTAATGCGGTACCAAGTCTGGTGGCTGCCAAACGGGGCAAAACCTTCACGCGATTTGATGAGTTCCATTTCATCCGGCTCCGTGCGAATTGTGGCACTCACCATAACTGCTGCCCCGTCGGCGCATAACTAGAGAATTCTCTAGGTTTTCGGGATTTTTCCGGCAGCTAACCCTCTAAAAGCCGGTAATGCACGGCACGAGCCACCGCCTGCACACGGTTTTTTGCACCCAGCTTGTGCATCGCCGAGGTCAAATGAAGGGAAATCGTGGCCAGTGAGCGGTTCAATTGCTCGGCGATCTGCGCGGCGGTCAAGCCGTCGGCGGCCCAACGCAGGCATTCACGCTCACGCCGGGTCAGGCGAACGGTCTGCACGACCGCTTCCTTGCCAAGCAAGGGATACGCCGCCTCCTGAAAGGCATGGGCGATCAGGCCAAAATCGGCAAGGCTGTGGCGCGCCTCCTCCAGGTCGCTGTCGCGGACCTCCGAGCGCAGCGCTGTCATTGTCGCCAACCCGCCACGCGGCATGTGGATGGGCACGGTAACGCCGCAGGTGAGTTGGGCATCTCTGAGGTAACTGGCCACCGGGGCGTGGCGACGGTCGATGTGCTGCTGCAGGACCGTCTTTCGCTTCGCCTCATAAGACCAGACGAACGGCGCGATGGCGGAAAGGGCGAGGTGCTGGACCGGATCGATCTGGTAGAAGCCTGAAACCCAGAGGTCTTCCCAGTCTTTCGGTGTATGACGCACGCGCACGACGGCGGGGGTGATCAATTCGCCGACGTGATCCAGCGGAACCGCGCTGTAGTCATACACCAGCGTATCGAAACCGAGTTGCGTCGCCATGTCGGCAACGCTGTCTATCTGTTCGTCCAGGCTCCTGCCAGACAACAGACGGGTATTGAGGTCAGCCAGCTTGGCCTGCATTCCTTGCACTCCCTGTGTGTATACCCCTGTTGGATTTCCATCTTGAAGTCCGGCAAGTAGAATGCCACGGCTCGGCGCGGGACTGCCAGATGAAACCTATAAGAAATACTAGCTTGTAGGTGGCGCATTCTCCTGCGCAGGGTATAGCGGTAAGCCATTGCCAACAGGAGAGTAGCGATGTGGCGTGAGATGCAACCGGACCAGCAGTTCAACCTTTCGGTCGATGGCCACAATCTCGTGGTGTACAGCTATGGCGAGGGCGACGAGGTGCTGCTGTGCCTCAACGGCGGGCCCGGCCTGCCCTGCGACTACCTTCGTGATGCCCATTCCTGGCTCAAGGACAAAGGCCTGCGGGTCGTGGCGTTCGACCAACTGGGCACCGGCGCCTCCGACCGGCCCGACGATCCTTCCCTGTGGGACATCACCCGCTACGTCGCTGAAGTCGAAACAGTGCGCGAAAGCCTCGGCCTGGGCCGCGTGCACATGCTCGGCCACTCCTGGGGCGGCTGGCTGGCGATCGAATACGCCATTCATCACCCGCAGGCACTGAAATCCCTGATCCTGGAAAACACCGTCGGCGACATCCCGCACCTGTCCAGCGAGCTGGATCGCCTGCGCAACGCCCTCGGCAGCGAAACCGTGGCGATGATGCAGCGCTACGAAGCCATCGGTAACCTCGATCATCCCCAGTACCAGGCTGCCATCACCCTGCTCAACTACCGCCATGTCTGCCGCCTGGAAGAATGGCCGGCGCCGGTCCAGCGTTCGCTGGGCGACTGGAACATGGGACCGTACGTCGCCATGCAGGGGCCCAACGAGTTCCTCTATACCGGCAACCTCAAGGACTGGAATCGCCTGAAGGAAATGGCCGACTTCCGCATGCCGGTGCTGATCACCACCGGCCAGCACGACGAACTCACCCCCGCCTGCGCCCTGCGCATGAAGCTCGCGCTCGACAACGCGGCCGAGCTGCATGTGTTCCCCAACAGCAGCCACATGCCGTTCTACGAAGAACCCCAGGCCTATTTCCCGGTGTTGCTGGATTTCCTGCAACGTCACCGGGGCTGATCGATGAATCTGGCGCGCTACCGGTTTGTCCTGACCCGTCCGTTGCAACTGCTGCCCGTGCTGCTCGGCATAAGCCTCATCACCTTCGTGCTGGTCCGCTCGATTCCCGGCGACCCGGCGCGGGCGCTGCTCGGCGCCCGCAGCACGCCGGACGCGATCCAGAAGATCCGCGCCCAGTACGCGCTGGACGAGCCGATCTGGACCCAATACCTGTACTTCCTGAAAAACCTGCTCAACGGCGACCTCGGCCAGTCCCTGCTGTACAAGATCGACGCGCTGAAGCTGATCGCCACGCGCATCGAGCCGACCCTGATGCTGGTGCTCGGCAGCGTGCTGCTGGCGCTGATCATCGCCGTGCCGCTGGCCACCATCGCCGCACGCAACAAGGGCGGCTGGGCCGACAACCTGATCCGCCTGTTCACCACTGCCGGCCTCGGCCTGCCGGCGTTCTGGCTGGGGCTGATGCTGATCCTGCTGTTCAGCGTGCACTGGGGGCTGTTTCCGGTGTCCGGCTATGGCCGCACCTGGGATGACAAACTGCACCACCTGGTGCTGCCCTGCCTGACCATCGCCCTGGCGCTGTCGGCGGTGCTGGTGCGCAACCTGCGCGCCAGCATGCTGCTGGAAATGCAGGCTGACCACGTCACCGCCGCCCGCGCCCGTGGCCTCTCGGAAAACGCGGTGTTTCGTCGCCACGTCCTGCCCAATTCCATGGTGCCCACGGTCAACCTGCTGGCGGTCAACATCGGCTGGCTGATCAGCGGCACGGTGGTGATCGAAAGCCTGTTTTCCCTGCCCGGCATCGGCCAGTTGCTGGTCCGCGGAATCTTCACCCGCGACTACATGGTGGTCCAGGGCGTGGCGATGGTGCTGGCCTGCGCCACGGTAGCGGTCAACTTCATCGCCGACGTGGTGACCACCGCCATCGACCCGCGGGTGACGATCCAATGAGCGGCAGCCCGAGCGTCGCCGCCCCCGTTCGCTGGCGCCTGCGCTGGCAGCTCGGCAATGGCCGCCTGACCTTGTATTTCGGCCTCGCCATCGTGCTCGGCTGGATCCTCCTCGCGCTGTTCGCGCCTTGGGTCGCGCCCTACGATCCACTGCTGCAGAACGGCGACATGCGCCTTGCCGCGCCAAGCCTGGCGTACCCCTTCGGCACCGACAATTTTGGCCGCGACATCCTTTCCCGGGTGATCTGGGGCGCGCGCATCGACCTGCAGATGGCGTTGATCGGGGTGATCTTCCCGTTCCTGCTCGGCACTTGCATCGGCGCCATCTCCGGTTATGTCGGCGGGCGCCTGGACGCGCTGTGCATGCGCCTGATCGATATCGTCCTGGCCTTCCCTTTTCTGGTGCTGATGCTGGCGATCATGGCCATTCTCGGCCCGGGATTGAGCAGCTTCTATATCGCCATGGCGCTGGTCGGCTGGGTGTCCTACGCACGGTTGATCCGCTCGCAGATCCTCGTGCTCAAGGAAAGCGACTTCGCTCTGGCGGCCAAGAGCCTGGGCTTCAGCCACCGGCGCATCCTGTTCGGCCACCTGATGCCCAACGCCCTGTTCAGCTCGGTGGTGTTCTGCATGTCCGACGCCGTGCTGGTGCTGCTCAATGGCGCGGCGGTCAGCTACCTCGGCCTCGGCGTGCAACCGCCCACCGCCGAGTGGGGCACGATGGTTGCAGAAGGACAGAGCTTCATTACCAGCGCCTGGTGGATCTGCACCTTCCCGGGCCTGGCCGTGGTGACCCTGGCCATGGGCTTCAGCCTGTTGGCCGACGGCGTCGCCGAACGCCTGGGAGACCGTTCATGAGCGCACCGCTGCTTCAGGTCGAAGACCTCAGCGTGATCGCCCGCCTTGAGGGGCGTGATGTCGCGGTGGTCGATCGGCTGTCGTTCAGCCTCGGCGAAGGCGAGATTCTTGGTCTGGTGGGCGAAAGCGGCTCGGGCAAGACCATGGCCTGCCGCGGCCTGATGCGCCTGCTGCCGTCGCCGAAGCTGCGGGTCGAAGGCAAGGCTGTGCACCTGGCCGGGAAGAACCTGCTGCACCTGGACGAGACCGGCATGCGCCGCATGCGCGGGCGCGAGCTGGGGATGATTTTCCAGAACCCCAGCAGCCACCTCGATCCGCTGATGCGCATCGGCGAACAGATCGCCGAAGGCATCCGCCTGCACCAGGGCGCCTCGCGCCGCGAAGCGCGGGCGCAGGCCATCGACGTGTTGCGCCAGGTCGGCATTCCCGACCCGCAGTCGCGGGTCGACAACTACCCGCATGAATTTTCCGGTGGCATGCGCCAGCGGGCGATGATCGCCGTGGCCCTGGGCTGCAACCCGAACGTGCTGATCGCCGACGAGCCGACCACTGCGCTGGACGTCACCGTGCAGGCGCAGATCCTCCGCCTGCTGCTGGAGCTGCGCGACCGCCGCGGCTTGTCGATCATCCTCATCAGCCACGACCTCGGCGTGGTGGCGCAGACCTGCGACAGCATCGCCGTGATGTACGCCGGCCGCCTCTGCGAACACGGCAGCAAGCAGGACCTCCTGGCAAACCCACAGCATCCGTACAGCGCCGGCCTGCTCGCCTGTCACCCGGCGGCCGAGAGCACTCAGCGGCTGATGAACACCATTCCCGGGCAACCGCCCTTACTCGACGCCATGCCCCAAGGCTGTCGCTTCGGCCCGCGTTGCGCGCACGCCGCGCCTACCTGCCGCGAGCAGTTGCCGGAGCTGCGGGAAACCGCGCCCGGCCACCGCCTCGCCTGCCACACGCCGCTGTTTGCCGGAGGTCTGTCATGACCACGCTGTTGCAGGTCAAGGACCTGCACGTGCAGTTTCCCGCCGCGGGCAGCGGCCTGTTCGGCTTGCGCCAGCGCAAGGTCAGCGCGGTCAACGGCGCCTCGCTGGAACTGAAGGCCGGCGAGACCCTCGGCCTGGTCGGCGAGTCCGGCTGCGGCAAGAGCACCCTGGCCCGCGCCATCCTGCACCTGAACGAGACGGCCGGCGGGCAGATCCTCTTCGACGGCATCGACATGGCCCACGGCAGCAAGGCCGATATCGCCCGCCTGCGCCATGAAACCGCGATGATTTTCCAGGACCCGTACACCGCCCTTAACCCGCGCCAGAGCATTGGCCAGATTCTCGCCGAAGTGCTGCGGGTGCAGCGCAAAGTGCCAGCGCAGCAGGTCGAGGCGCGGGTCGCCGAACTGCTCAATCTGGTCGGCCTGCGCCCTGAACTGGCCGATCGCAAACCGCGCTCGCTCAGTGGCGGCCAGTGCCAGCGGGTCGGCATCGCCCGGGCGCTGGCCATCGAGCCGCGGCTGATCGTCGCCGACGAATGCGTCGCCGCGCTGGACGTGTCGATCCAGGGCCAGATCATCAACCTGCTGCTGGAACTGCGCGAACGCATGGACCTCGCGCTGCTGTTCATCACCCACGACCTGACCGTGGTACGCCGGCTGTGCGACCGGGTGGCGGTGATGTACCTCGGGCGCATCGTCGAGGAAGGTCCGGTCCGCGACGTCTTCGACGCGCCGCGCCATCCGTATACCGCCGCGCTGATCCAGTCGATCGCCGATATCGACCCGGCGCGCCGCCTGCCCGAACAACCGCTGCCGGGCGAACCGCCGAGCCCGCTGCACCTACCGTCGGGCTGTGCGTTCCATCCGCGGTGCCGGCACGCCCTGCCGGTGTGCCGCGAAACCTCTCCACCCACCCATTCGCTGGGCGCACGGCGCTACACCTGCGTCCACCCGGAGCCGTTGTACTGAAGAAATAACCACACCATCAAAAGGAGCTTGAGCATGAAACCCGGAGCATTGAAGTTACTCACCGCAGCATTGCTGGCCGCCAGCGCCCTGACCAGTGGCCTGGCCCACGCGGCGGGGGTATTGACCATCGGCTGCCGTGAGGAAAGCACCACCTTCGACCCGATCAAGAGCGCGCAGAACCGCGACAGTTGGGTCTTCGCCAACGTCTACGACGTGCTGATCCGCGTGGACAACAGCGGCACCAAACTGATCCCGGGGCTGGCGGAAAGCTGGAAGGTTTCCGATGACGGCCTGACCTACACCTTCAAGATCCGCGATGCCAAGTTCTCCGACGGCTCGCCCCTCACCGCCAGCGACGCCGCCTTCTCGCTGCTGCGCATCCGCGACAACCCCGCCTCGCTGTGGGCCGACTCCTACAAGATCATCGACAAGGCCGAAACGCCGGATGACCGCACCCTGGTGGTGACCCTGAAGAACAAGTCGGTGCCGTTCCTCGCGCAACTGGGCACCGCCAACGTCTCGATCCTGTCGAAGAAGGCCATGGACAAGATCGGCGAGGACGCCTACGCCCAGGACCCGGTGACCTCCGGTGCGTTCAAGGTCAAGGAATGGCTGCGTGGCGACCGGGTAATCCTGGAGAAGAACCCTAACTTCTGGGAGGCCGACAAGGTCAGCCTGGATGGCGTGGAGTGGATCTCCATCCCCGATGACAACACCCGCATGCTCAAGGTGCAGGCCGGCGAACTGGACACGGCGATCTTCGTGCCGTTCTCCCGCGTCGACGCGCTGCAGAAAGACAAGAACCTGAACATCCATATCGACCCGTCGACCCGGGAAGATCACCTGCTGATCAACCACTCCAAAGGCCTGCTGGGCAAAGCGGAAGTGCGCGAGGCGATCGATCTGGCGATCGACAAGAAAGCCCTGGTCAACACCGTGACCTTCGGCCATGGCGAAGTGGCGTACTCGTACATTCCCAAAGGCTCGCTGTACCACAACGCCGACAACCTGCAACGCCCGTACGACCCGGCCAAGGCCCGCGAGTTGCTGAAAAAGGCCGGCGCCGAAGGCCTCAAGGTCAACTACGTGGTCAACGCCGGCAACGAGGCCGACGAGCAGATTGCCGTGCTGGTGCAGAAGCAACTGGCCGACGTCGGCATCACCGCCACCCTGCAGAAGGTTGACCCGACCGCGAGCTGGCAGATGCTGGTGGACGGCGACTACGACCTGTCGGTGATGTACTGGACCAACGACGTGCCCGACCCGGACCAGAAGAGCACCTTCGTGCTGGGCGATGACACCAACCAGAACTACATGACCCGCTACAAGAACGACACGGTCAAGGATCTGGTCGCCGCGGCGCGGATCGAAACCGACCCGGTCAAGCGCGGGCAGATGTATCAGGAACTGCAGAAACTGGCGAAACAGGACGTGCACTGGATCGACCTGTACTACAGCCCGTACATCAACATCTCACGCAGCAATATCCAGAACTTCCTGCAGAACCCGTTGGGGCGGTTCACCCTGGAAGAAACGGTGAAGCTGGAGCCTGGGGTTAAAACGGCGAAGAACTGAGGCAGAACCTCATGGCTGCATGACGGCCATGAGGCGCCAGTCCGGAGATCGGGTAGCGGCTACCAGGTTCTAGCCGACAGTTTTTCAGAGTTCTTGAGACCGAGCGCCGCGCGGGCGGCGCTCGATCTCAAGAGCGCTGGAAAACTTACGACATGCACTTGGTAGCCATTGCCCGGCTTTATGACAAGCGCCTTCCAATCACCACATGATTGAAAGATGCGAGCCAGCGATGCTTCACTTCACCCCCAACTGCCCCCGCAAGAACCCATACAACCCACCCGCACTGCGCCGATACCCTTCGGCGCTCAGATGAATCAGATCGCCCCGCGCCAAGCCGCTTGCCTGCCACTGCAGGATCGAGCACTCGCCGCCCATGAACGCCTGCCAATCCCAGAACAACGCCCCAGACGCCTTCGCCACGTCCCGCTGAATGTCGATGATCGCCGGCAGCGGCCCCGGCATGCGCGCCGCGCAGCCTTGGGCATTGCGCTGTTTGATGGAGTCCGGCGGGCCGACCAGCAGCAACACCGCCCGCGGCATCTGCCGGCGCAGTTCGGCGAGGGTGTGGGTCAGTTGCTGTCGGTACTGGTCCAGGTCCAGCCGAGGGTCGAAGGCTTCATTGGTGCCGTAGGCCAGAATCACCAGATCCGGCCGCAGCGCCTTGAGGCTCTCCTGCCAGCCAGCCTGCCACTTGCTCATCACTTCCAGTTGCGCGCCATTGATGCCCAGCGCGGACAGGGTCACCCCGGCATTCTTCTGGCCCTGGATATACCAGCCGCCCAGCGCCTCGCCCGCTGGCGCCTCGACGGACAGTTCCAGCGGCAGCCGTGCGTTGTTCAGCACCGGACTGAAGCGCCATTGCCCGCCGGTGGCGGCGAGCATCAGACGGCGGTCGGGGTTGGTGCCGTCGCGGGCGTTGAGGCTGGCATGTTGTTGCGCCTGGTACAGCGCCGAGACCCGGTAACGCTTGTCGTCCGGCTGGCGCGCGTCGATGCGCACCGTGGCCTTCGATGCCTGCGGCAGTGACAAGTAACCGCCCAGCGGGAACTGCTCACTGTGCTGGTTGCGCGCCGACACCAGTTGCCACTGCGACTCCGCGGCCTTGAGCACCACCTGCTCGTAACGGGTGCCGGGCACCGGCGTCGCCGCCACCAGGCCAATCCCGCCATCGCCGTACTCGGCCTGGAACAAGCGGCGCAGTTCGCCACTGAAGATATCGGCGGCCGTGTGCGAGTCGCCGAACTGGACGATGTTCACCGGCGCCCGCGCCGCGGAACGCAGCTTGCCGGCCAGCACGCCGAGGTTGCCATCGCGGCTGACCGGCGCGGCGCGCGGTACCTCCATCGCCGCGTTCGGGCTGCAACCCGGCAACAGGCAACTGAGCACGAGCAGGGCGAAAAAACAGGGGGCTCGGCGCATCTCAATGTCCCGTCACGGTGGGGCCGGGAAACGCGATCAGCGACAACACCTGGTTGGCGATCAGCTTTTGCCCGGGAATGGTGAAGTGAATCCCGTCGTCAGCGCGAGTGCGGAGCTGGCCGCCTTGGCTGTTCTGCACGGTATAGGAAAATTCGTCAGCCCTGTAACCCAGCACGGCGTTGGCCGACACATAGTGCTGGCGGTGCTGCAGCGCCTGCTGCCGGTACAGGCCGCTGAGATAGTTCATCGCCGTGGACAGCCGCGCCTGCTGCATGTTCGGCGGGCCGACCCAGATCACTTGCACGCCATGGGCCTGCGCCTGTTCGAACATCGTGTCGATGCGCTGGCGGTAGGCCTGCTCCCAGGGCGCCGTCCTGAAACGCAAGAACGGCTTGCCCTTGCCTTGCGGCATGTCCCACGGATCGTTGGGACCAAGGAACACCACCATCAGACGGATCTTCGGGCGCTCATTCAAGGTCCGGCTCACCGTCTGCGGCCAGTTGAAGAAGCCCGGGTAAGCAAGCCCGGTGCTCTGCCGGCTGAGGTTGACGCTGCGAATGCCGTAACGCTTGAGCAGGGTGTTGGACAGGTGCGGCGCCACGCCCTGCATCATCGAGTCACCGACCAGAAACACTTCATCACCGCTGCTCAGGGTGACGACCGGCGACCCCATCGGCACGGGCATCGGCACGGGCATCGCGGGCGCCGGCGCTATGGGCTGCGCCTTCGCGGCTGGCGGCGCAACTGCGGCGGCGACCACCGGCCTGGCTTTTGCCGGTGGCGGTACGGGCGGCGGCGCAGGCGCGGGCTTCGGGGCTGGCGCGGCGATGTCCACGGTCACCACCGGCATGTTCGGCGGCAGTTCGACCATCACCGGCGCTTCCACCACGGGTGCTGGCGGTGCTGGCGGCGCCTCGGCCAGTTGCTCGCGGAGGCTGTCGACAAAGCGCTCGCGGGCGTCGGCGAATGCTTGGTTCAGGTTGCCGCCCAGGCGCCACAACGTGCTTTGCCCAACACCGGGCAGTTCACAGCTCTGATGGTATTTCTGCTGGCAATACAGGGCGATGGACTGCTGGTTCAGCCAGACCAGCAGCACGCTGGTCAACAGCAGCGCATACAGCACCCGCGCCGCGCCCAGTTGCGTGTTGAACAGGTGACGGATATCAGAAGCCGGCATAGATGAACCCCGGCACACCCGACGGCGCGGCGAAGATGACCAGCGCGAGGAACAGCGCCAGCGGTAGCGGATAGAACTGCCACGGCAAGCGGCTGCTGGCGGCGAAGCCCCGGCGCATCAGCAGCAGTGCCTGTGGATAAATCGCCAGCGCGGCAATGCAGGCCAGTAGCAGCGCCCCGGTAGCGCCGGACAAACCGGCAACGGACAGGCCGCCAAGCCCGGCGAGCATATCCAGCGCGCCATCCAGGCTGGTGCTGCGGAAGAAGATCCAGGCGAACGCCACGTAGTGAAACGTCAGCAGCCGCGCCAGCAAATCCGCGCCCGGCCAGCGCGGCGGCTGCGGCAGCCAGTGATTTGAAAGCTTGTACAGCGCCAGCCCGAAACCGTGCAGCGCGCCCCACACCAGGAAATTCACGCTCGCGCCATGCCAGAGCCCGGAGATCAGCATGGCCAGGAACATGTACAGCGTGGCGAACCAGGCGCCGTGGCGGTTGCCGCCCAGCGGGATATAGATGTAGTCGCGGATGAAGGTGGACAGGCTGATATGCCAGCGGCTCCAGAACTCCCGCAGATTGCGCGCAGCGTACGGCGCATCGAAGTTGACCGGCAGACGAAAGCCCAGCAGCAGGGCGATGCCGGTGACCAGATGGGTATAACCGCTGAAGTTCAGATAGATCTGCACGCTGTAGCCATACACCGCCAGCAGGATGCGCTCGGCGGAGAAATTACCGGGCGTCTCGAACACCGGGTCCACCCACTCGCTGGCCAGCCAGCCGCTGAGCAGGAACACCTTGACCACCGCCAGAGCGATCAGCCCGAGGGCGCGCTGCGGTTCCAGCAACTGACGCATCTGTGGCGGACGAATCTGCGGCAGCAGGTGCGTGGCGCGATTGACCGGCCCGGCCACCAGGCTGGGGAAGAACGCCAGGTACAGCGCAAGGTCCAGCAGCGGAGCCGGCGCCAGCTCGCGGCGGTTGATCGACACCAGGTAACTGACCGAATGGAAGGCATAGAAGGAAAAGCCGATCGGCACCAGCAACTGCAACAACGGCAGCGAGACGCTCAGGCCAAGCCCCGTCAGCGCGGCCTGCACGCCACCGACGAAGAACTCCTGGTACTTGAACCAATAGAAGCCGCCAAGCACCAGCACCAGGAGCAACAGCGTATTGAGGCTGCGCCCCGGATAACGCCCCGCCAGACGCCCGAGCAACCACACCGCCGCGGTATACCCCAGCAGCACATAAAGGGCCCACGGGCTGAAACTGAAGACTAGGCCATAACTGGCCGCCAGCAACACGGCGTTCTGCAACCGGAGATTCCAGCACAGGCTCCAGTACAGGGCGAAGAACAGAATGAAGGCGAGACCGAACTCGATCGAAAGAAAGCTCACAACGTAGTCCATTACGCAACGACGGGAGGGGCGCGGACACGACAGGAACGTCTGGGCGCAGAGCGGCGGCGATTATGGCAGAGAGCCATAAGCCCCCACAACGCGCCGGACAGTGTTCGAATACGACAAAAGAAGCGGCCCCTGATTTGCCCCCACTGCCCTGCTCTGCTAGTGTCGCGCCGTTCCGACAGCCACCGAGATAGCCGCCATGGCCCGAAAAAAAGCCGCCATCGATTTCGAGCAATCCCTCGCTGACCTGCAAGCCCTGGTCGAGCGTCTGGAGAACGGCGAACTGTCGCTGGAAGACTCGTTGACCGCCTTCGAACAAGGCATCCGCCTGACCCGTGACTGCCAGGGCGCCCTGACCCAGGCCGAGCAGAAAGTGCAGATCCTGCTGGAGCGCGACGGCGAACTCGCCGCGGAGCCCTTCGACGCGGAACAAGAACAATGATCAAGGCGTACCAGGACAGTTGCCAGGCCCGTGTCGATGGCGCATTGGAGCATCTGTTCCAACCACCTTCGGTCGAACTGACCCGCCTCTACGAAGCCATGCGCTACAGCGTGATGAACGGCGGCAAGCGGGTCCGCCCGCTGCTCGCCTATGCGGCCTGCGAAGCGCTGGGCGGCGCGGCCGAACAGGCCAACGGCGCGGCCTGCGCGGTTGAACTGATCCACGCCTACTCGCTGGTGCACGACGACCTGCCGGCCATGGACGACGACGACCTGCGCCGTGGCCAGCCGACCACCCACAAGGCCTTCGACGAAGCCTGCGCGATCCTCGCCGGCGACGGCCTGCAGAGCCTGGCCTTCAGCGCCCTGCTCGACCCGCGCCTGAGCCCGCAGAGCGACGCCATCCGCATCGCCATGGTGCAGACCCTGGCCAGCGCCGCAGGTCCTGCCGGCATGGTCGGCGGCCAGGCCATCGACCTCGGCTCGGTGGGTTTGAAACTTGACCAGACCGCGCTCGAATTCATGCACCGGCACAAGACCGGCGCGCTGATAGAAGCCAGCGTGCGCATCGGTGCACTGGCCAGCAACCGGGCTGGCGACGCTGAACTGCAGGCCCTGCAACAGTACGCCCAGGCCATCGGCCTGGCCTTCCAGGTGCAGGACGATATCCTCGACGTCGAAAGCGACACCGAGACCCTCGGCAAGCGCCAGGGCGCCGATATCGCCCGTGACAAACCGACCTACCCGGCCCTGCTCGGCCTCGACGCGGCCAAGGCCTACGCCCTGGAACTCCGCGACCAGGCCCTCGACGCCTTGCGGCCGTTTGACGCAGCCGCCGAGCCGCTGCGGGCGCTGGCGCGGTATATCGTCGAACGACGTAACTGATTTACAGGCCTTATCGCAGTCACCCCAAAATGGGCAGTCACTCCCCAATGGGGTAAACTTCCGCGTCTTCAAACCTATAACGACTCGCCTGATGCCCACGACGTTTCAAGAGATCCCCCGCGAACGCCCGGTCACGCCGCTGCTTGACCGTGCCGATACGCCAGCCGGCCTGCGTCGTCTGGCCGAAGCCGACCTGGAGAACCTGGCTGACGAACTGCGTCAGGAGTTGCTCTATACCGTTGGTCAGACCGGCGGGCACTTCGGTGCCGGCCTGGGCGTCATCGAGCTGACGGTTGCCCTGCATTACGTCTTCGACACGCCGGACGACCGTCTGGTGTGGGACGTCGGGCACCAGGCCTACCCGCACAAGATCCTCACCGGCCGCCGCCAGCGCATGAACACCCTGCGCCAGAAAGACGGCATCGCCGCCTTCCCGCGCCGCAGTGAAAGCGAGTACGACACCTTCGGCGTCGGTCACTCCAGCACCTCGATCAGCGCCGCGCTGGGCATGGCCATCGCCGCCCGCCTGCGCAACGAGTCGCGCAAGTCCATCGCGGTGATCGGCGACGGCGCCCTGACCGCCGGCATGGCCTTCGAGGCGTTGAACCACGCCCAGGAAGTCAACGCCGACATGCTGGTGATCCTCAACGACAACGACATGTCGATCTCGCGCAACGTCGGCGGGCTGTCCAACTACCTGGCCAAGATCCTCTCCAGCCGCACTTACGCGAGCATGCGCGAAGGCAGCAAGAAAGTGCTGTCGCGCCTGCCCGGCGCCTGGGAAATCGCCCGCCGCACCGAAGAATACGCCAAGGGCATGCTGGTCCCCGGCACGCTGTTCGAAGAGCTGGGCTGGAACTACATCGGCCCGATCGACGGCCACGACCTGCCGACCCTGATCGCCACCCTGCGCAACATGCGCGACCTCAAGGGTCCGCAGTTCCTGCACGTGGTGACCAAGAAGGGCAAGGGCTTCGCCCCGGCCGAGGTCGATCCGATCGGCTACCACGCCATCACCAAACTGGAACCTGCCGACAAGCCGGCCGCGCCGAAAAAGGCCGGCGGACCGAAGTACTCGGCCGTGTTCGGCCAGTGGCTGTGCGACATGGCCGCCGCCGACGATCGTCTGGTGGGCATTACCCCGGCGATGAAGGAAGGCTCCGACCTGGTGGCCTTCAGCGAACGTTATCCACAGCGCTACTTCGACGTCGCGATCGCCGAGCAGCACGCCGTGACCCTGGCCGCGGGCATGGCCTGCGAAGGCTCCAAGCCGGTGGTGGCGATCTACTCGACGTTCCTGCAGCGCGCCTACGACCAGTTGATCCACGACGTCGCGGTGCAGAACCTCGACGTGCTGTTCGCCATCGACCGCGCCGGTCTGGTGGGCGAAGACGGCCCGACCCACGCCGGCAGCTTCGACCTGTCCTTCCTGCGCTGCATCCCCGGCATGCTGGTGATGACCCCGAGCGACGAAAACGAGCTGCGCCGCATGCTCAACACCGGCCACCTCTACAACGGTCCGGCGGCGGTGCGCTACCCACGCGGCAACGGCCCCAACGCCACCATCGAGAACAGCCTGGAACCGCTGGAAATCGGCAAGGGTGTGATCCGCCGCCAGGGCAGCAAGGTCGCCCTGCTGGTGTTCGGCGTGCAGTTGGCCGAAGCCCTGAAGGTCGGTGAAACCCTCGATGCCACGGTGGTCGACATGCGCTTCGTCAAACCGCTGGATGAAGCGCTGGTGCTGGAACTGGCCGCCGTTCACGACCTGCTGGTGACCATCGAAGAGAACGCCATCATGGGTGGCGCCGGTGCCGCGGTCAGCGAATTCCTCGCCCGCGAAGCCGTGCTCAAGCCGGTGCTGCATCTGGGCCTGCCGGACATTTATGTCGAGCACGCCAAGCCGGCGCAGATGCTCGCTGAATGCGGGCTGGATGAGGCCGGAATCGAAGATGCGGTGCGCCAGCGCCTACAGCGGCTCGGCCTGTAACCTCATCGCTGGCAAGCCAGCTCCCACAGGGTTGTGAACTGCGCACGATACCTGTGGGCGCTTGTCGGGGCGCCAAACCGCAGCGATAGCGATAGAACGGCCAAATGAAAATCCCCCGCCTTGCCCCACTCCTGCTCTGCCTCCCCACCCCGCTCCTCGCCGAGCCGCTGGACCGCGACGCCGCCCTGCAACTCCCTGACGTGGTCATCAGCGCCAACCGCCAGGTCGAGGACCGCAACCAGTCCGCCAGCGCCAGTACGGTCTTCACCCGCGACGACATCGAGCGCCTGCAGCCCAGCAACGTCACCGACCTGCTGACCCGCGTCCCCGGCGTACAAGTCGCCCGCACCGGCGGTCGCGGCAGCCTGCCGGGGATCTTCATCCGCGGCACCAAGGCGGCGCAGAGCCTGGTGTTGGTGGACGGCCAGCGCATCGCCAATACCTCGTCCGGCGACAGCGGCCTGCAATACCTCGATATCGGCCAGATCGAACGGGTGGAAGTGCTGCGCGGGTCGCGTTCGGCGATCTACGGCAGCGATGCCATGGGCGGGGTGATCCAGATTTTCACCCGTCGCGGCAGCGAGCAGAACCTGCACGCCAACCTGCGTCTGGCCGTGGGCAGCCAGCAGACCGTCCAGCGCAGCCTCGGCCTGTCCGGCGGCGACGAGCGCACCCGCTTCAGCCTCGGCGCCAGCCTGGATGAAAGCGCCGGCATCGACGACACCCGGCAGTCCTACGCGAGCGACAGCGACCACGACGCCTACCGCAACCGCTCCGTCAGCCTGAGCCTGTCGCACCAGCTCGGCGAGAACCTCGAAGTCGGCGCCAACCTGCTGGACAGCCGTGGCCGACGGGAATTCGACAATCCCTTCGGACGCTACATCGAGGAAACCGGCGCCGTCGTCCCGCAGGCCCCGTACAGCGATTTCACCGTCAGCAGCGTCGACACCTGGCTCGCCGCCCAGATCACCGAGCAATGGCACAGCCGCGTGGACCTGGCCCACAGCGAAAACCGCGACCGCAGCCGCGACAAGCTCAGCAGCCAGTCCGACGTGCTCAACACCTACCGCGACGCCATCACCTGGCAGAACGACCTGAACCTCAACGACCGGCACAGCCTGATGCTCGGCGGCGACGCCTATGTCGACCGCCTGCACGCCAACGTGGACTTCGCCGAAGACAGCCGCTGGAACCGCGCGGTCTTCGTCCAGCACCGCTACCAGGGCGAACACTTTTCCACCGAGCTGGGCCTTCGCCGCGACCGCAACCAGCAGTTCGGCGGGCAGAACATCTGGAGCGCCAGCCTGACGCTGCCGGTCAATGTCGATAACGATGTGCTGCTGTCCTACAGCGAGGGCTTCCGCGCACCGACCTTCAATGACCTGTATTACCCAGGCTTCGGCAACCCGAACCTCAAGCCGGAACGCTCGAAAAGCTATGAGCTGCAATGGCGCAGTCAGTTGAGCGAGGACAGCCGCCTGGAAACCTCGCTGTACCGCACCGACCTGCGCGACGCGATCATCTTCCGCGACATTCCCTACAACGTCAGCCAGGCGCGGATCATCGGTTTCGAAGCCGCGCTGAAGCAGGATTGGTACGGCTGGCAGAGCCAGTTGGCCGTGGCGCTGATGGACCCGCGCGACCGCGACAGCGGCCACACCCCGGAACGCCGTGCGCGGCGCACCCTGAGCCTGGATCTGGACCGGCAGTTCGACCGCCTTGGCCTCGGCGCGTCCTGGCAGGCGGTGAGCAGCAGCTACGCCGACGACAAGAACCAGCGCCAGCTCGGCGGCTACGGTCTGTTGGGTGCGCGGGCCAGTTGGCGGCTGACGCCGGAGATTCGCCTGGAACTGAAGGCCGACAACCTGCTGGACAAGGACTACGCCCGAGCCCAGTACAACCACTTCGGCACGGACTACGGCTACCGCGAGGAAGGTCGCACCTGGCTGCTGGCGATCAACTGGACGCCGGCGTTGTAGCCAGCGTTCGGCACAACTTCGCCGTGGCCTCGATCATCTGACCGCTGGGGCGCTCCAGGCCCTTGTCCGGCACACGCAGCAACTGTCCGGCGCGAACCGCCGAGAGCTGCGTCCAGCTTTTCCAGGCGGCCAATTGCGCCGCGTCGCTGGCGAGAATCACCTGCGGATCGCGCAGCAACACGCTTTCGATACTGACCTGCGGGGCCGGCAGTTGCAGGTCGTCGAACACGTTGCGTGCGCCACAGACCTTCAATGCATCGCTGATGATTTGCCCGGCGCCCACGGTGTACAGCGGCTTGTCCCAGACCTGATAGAACACCCGCACCGGCTGTTCGCGACGGTACTGCGCGCGCAGCGCCTGCAAGCGGTCGCGCAGTGCGCTGGCGTATTGCCGGGCGGATTCGGCCCGGCCCAGTCGCTCGCCGATGGCTTCGATCTGCGCGATCAGGCTGTCGAGGTCATGGGGCTCGGCGGTGTACAGCGGGATGCCGAGGCGTTCGAGCTGGGCGCGCTGGGCCGACGGCACGCTGGCGGGCCAGAGCAGAACGAGGTCGGGTTTGAGGCTGAGCAGGCGTTCCAGGTCGAGTTGCCCGTAACGTCCCACCGAAGGAACCTGCGCCAGGGCCGCCGGACGTTCGCCGGCATCGAGCACGCCCACCAGCAGATCGGCGGCCTGCAGTTCAACGACGATTTCCGTCAGCGAAGGCGCCAGGCTGACCACCCGTGGCGCGGCTGCCAGTGGCCAGGCAAACGCCAGCGCCACCAGCAACAAAAGCGCGCGCATCAGGCGAGTTGGCGGGGAATGCGGTAGAGGTAGAGGATGACCACGCTGGAGATTGCCAGCAGGATCTGCGGCACCGTTTCCAGACCGACCAGCACCGACAGCGCGGCGATCCACGCCGGCAGGCAAGCGAACAGCATGCCCAGGCGGCGCACGCGCGCCAGTTCGATCCAGGCGGCGGGTTCTTCTTCGGTATTGAGGGCTTTGCCGGTGGCGATCAGCGCGTGCTTGTAGACGGTGAAACGCGGCAGGGTCAGGAACATCGATGCCACGCCGGCAATGAACATCGGCATGGCCAGGACCGGAATGACCGGCTCACTGCCACCGAACGCCCAGGAAAACACCAGCAGCGGCGCCAGCGCCACCGCCAGGTACTGCAACCAGGCGATGGTCAGGCGACGACGAACCTGGCCGCGGGTCACGCCCGGCCGGCCTCACCCTGGTGCTCGTTGCCCATCATGTGGCCGAGCTTGCCGGCCTTGGTGGCCAGGTAGTGTTTGTTGTGCGGATTGTGACCGGTGTGCAGCGGCACACGCTCGGCGACCACGATACCCATGTCGGTCAGTGCCTTGACCTTGCGCGGGTTGTTGGTCATCAAGCGCAGCGAGGTGATGCCCAGGTGCTCCAGCATTGGCCGGCACATGGCGTAGTCACGCAGGTCAGCGGCAAAGCCCAGACGCTCGTTGGCCTCGACGGTGTCGGCGCCGCCGTCCTGCAGCTCATACGCGCGAATCTTGTTCAGCAGACCAATGCCACGGCCTTCCTGGCGAAGATAAAGCAGCGCGCCACGCCCTTCCCGGGCGATGGCCTGCAGGGCCGCTTCGAGCTGGGAACCACAATCGCACCGCTGGCTGAACAGAGCATCACCGGTCAGGCATTCGGAATGCAGGCGACCCAGCACCGGCTGGCCGTCGGCGATATCGCCGAGGCTGAGCACGACGTGCTCGCGGCCAGTGGCTTCGTCGAGAAAGCCGTGCATGGTGAAAGTCGCGAAAGGAGTAGGCAGCTTGGAAGCAGCAACAAAAACGACGGGCACCTTGTGCTCCTGAATATGCATGAAAATTGACGTGGGCCGATTGTAACAGCAGCTTGCCGCACCTGCTTATGCTGAATTACTGGGCCAACAGATCGAAAAGTTCGATACCAAGCCGTCGAACCATTGCCCCAAAGCCCCTACTTGCCCGACTGATCGAACGGGTATGGCTGCTTCCAGCGCTGGAAAATCGGCTTCAGTTCGCCGCTTGGCACCAGCACGTCCATGCGCTTGTCGAACAGCTCGCGCAGCGCCTTGCCCTCGGGCGTGTTGCCAAATGCCAGGTACAACGGCAGTTCTGCCACATGGGTGCTGCGGAATTGATCCGGGTGCTCGGCATGGCTGCGCACGTATTCCACTTCGGTCTGCGCATCGATATAGAAATCCACCCGCTCGCGTTCCAGCATCGGCAGGATGCCGTCGCGGCGCTGCACTTCGCGGTAGTTGCCGGTGATATTGGGCAGGTAGTTCTGATAGTCGTAGCCGCGGACCCAGGACAGGCGAAACTGGCCGAGGGTTTCCAGGGTCGGCCGCGGATGAGTGGCCAGGCCCAGGGCATAGATATGGTCGGAATCGAAATTCCAGCGCGGGTAGAGGTTGTCGTCGTTTTCGGCGGCGTAGGAGCCCACCCAGGCGTCCGCCTCTCCCCGTTTGACCAGGCCGACGGCGCGGGTGTACGGCGCGCTGAGCACCGTCACCTTGACCCCGGCAGGCTCGAAGATCTTGCGCAGCAGGTCCCAGGCCAGGCCGGTGCCATCGGCATTGGTGTAATCCAGCCAGCTCTCACTGGCCAGGCGAACCTGCGGCGGCAGCCCCTCGGCAGCAGCGATTCCCTGCATTCCTGCCGCCATGACCAGCATCAGCAGCCATTGTCGCCATACACGCATTGCCGACTCCCTTTAAATCAGACTCCATACCAACACTTGCATCGCCAGCCAGGCGAACACCCCGGCCAGCACATCATCGAGCATGATCCCGACACCGCCGTGCACATGCCGGTCGATCCAGCGGATGGGCCAGGGCTTGAGGATGTCGAAAAAGCGGAACATCAGAAAACCTGCCAACAACCATAGCCAACCCTCGGGCACCAGCCAAAGGGTGATCCACATGCCGACCATCTCGTCCCAGACGATGCCTTCATGATCGTGCACGCCCAGGTCATCGGCGACCTTGCCGCACAGCCAGAAGCCGAACAGCATGGTCAGCCCGAGCATCAGCCAGTAGCCCCAGTCCGGCAGCATCTGCCACAACGGCACGAACGGCAGCGCCACCAGCGAACCCCAGGTGCCCGGGGCCTTGGGCAGCGTGCCGGAGCCGAAGCCGAACGCGAGGAAATGCCAGGGGTTGCGCCAGACCGATGGCGGAACGTTTTCCGCTGGCACCTGATTGGGGTGGTCGGTCACGGTGTCTCCCTGAAATGTTGATACCCGCGCACAGCCGGGGTGATGTCATTGCCAGCGGCGTCGTGCAGGCTGACGCCGCTGCCCGCCTCGACCCGGCCGACCACGTGCACCGGCCAGCCGGCGTCCCGCAGCCCGGACAGTTCGGCGGGCGGCAGGGTGAAGGCGATCACGTAGTCATCGCCGCCGGTCAGCGCCGCCTGACGGGCCTGATCCAGACCGAGGAAGCCAAGCAGCGCCGGACTCAGCGGCAGCCGCTCCAGTTCCAGGCGCAGTGCCACGTTCGAGGCCGTGGCGATATGCCCGCAGTCAGCCAGCAGTCCGTCGGAAATATCCAGCGCCGCCGTGGCCTTGTTCCGCAGTGCCTGACCCAGCGCCAATTGCGGCGAAGGCGACCAATAGTGGGACAACAGCGGCTCGGCCAGGGTTGCATCGGCCTGACGCTCGCCCAGCACCAGCGGCAGCGCGCCCGCAGCATTGCCCAGCTCGCCACCGACGCAGACCAGATCGCCCGCCCGCGCGCCGCCACGGGTCAGCGCCTGCCCGACGGGCACACGACCGAACACGGTCATGGTCAGGCTCAGCGGGCCGCGCGTGGTGTCGCCACCGATCAGGGTCAGCCCGCATTGGGTCGCCATCCGGTTCAAACCCTGGGCATACGCGAGCAACCAGTCGGAACTGACGTCCGGCACGGTCAAGGCAAGGGTAAAGGCAAGCGGGGTGGCGCCCATCGCGGCCAGGTCGCTGGCCGCTACCGCCAGCGAGCGCTGGCCGAGCAGGAAAGGGTCGCTGACGGCGGGGAAGTGCACCCCGGCCACCAGCGTATCGGTGGAGATTGCCAACTGTTCGCCGGGAGCCGGCGCCAGCAGCGCGCAATCGTCACCGATGCCAAGGGCGATGCCTTCGCCGCCCTGCGCACAAGGCGCGGCGGCGAAGTACTGGCGGATCAGCTCGAACTCACCCATGGTCAGGCAGCGCCGGAATCAGCGCTTGAACGCCTTCACTTCGGCTTCGCGAAGCCGTGGCGCGAGCTTGTCGAGCACGCCGTTGACGAACTTGTGGCCATCAGTGGAACCGAAGACCTTGGCCAGTTCGATACCTTCGTTGATGACAACGCGGTATGGCACGTCAACGCGCTTGAGCAGTTCCCAGGTGGACAGACGCAGGACCGCGAGTTCGACCGGGTCGAGCTCTTCCAGGGCCATGTCCAGGCAAGGGGTGAGCGCGGTGTCGATTTCGGTCTTGCTTGCCGGAACCCCGTGCAGGATCTCCCGGAAGTAAGCGCCATCGACATCGCTGAAATCGTTATCGACCCGGAACTGCGCTTCGACCTCGTTCAGCGAATGCTTTGCAATGTGCCACTGATACAGGGCCTGGGTCGCGAGCTTGCGGGCTTCACGACGCTTGGCGCTTTTCGACGGCTTGCCTGCATCAGCGGGCTGCGGGTCGCGCGGGTTGAAACGATCGCTTTCGTCGCTAATCACTTGGCCTCCAACTGCGCCAGCAGACTGACCATTTCCAGAGCGGACAGGGCAGCTTCAGCGCCCTTGTTGCCGGCCTTGGTGCCGGAACGCTCGATGGCCTGTTCGATCGAGTCGACGGTCAGGACACCGAAAGCAACCGGTACGCCGAACTCCATGGACACCTGGGCCAGGCCCTTGGTGCATTCGCCCGCAACGTATTCGAAGTGTGGGGTACCGCCACGGATCACCGCACCCAGGGCGATGATTGCCGAGTATTCACCCTGTTGGGCGACTTTCTGTGCGACCAGCGGGATTTCGAACGCGCCAGGAGCACGGATGACAACGATGTCGCTTTCGCTCACGCCATGACGAACCAGGGCGTCAACGGCACCGCTCACCAGGCTTTCGACGACGAAGCTGTTGAAGCGGCCAACCACCAAAGCATAGCGACCTTTGGGGGCAATGAAGGTACCTTCGATGGTCTTCAGGGACATTGCGGGATTCTCATCTTAAAGAGCCAGGCCGCAAAAACGCGGCCTGTGGGAGTTTTGGTCACGAAAAGCGAGCGGTCAGACACCGCCGGCTCATTCGGAGGGCACGTATTCTACAACTTCCAGATCGAATCCGGATATCGCGTTGAACTTCATCGGCGAACTCATCAGGCGCATCTTGCGCACACCGAGGTCGCGGAGGATCTGCGAACCGGCACCGACGGTGCTGTAGGTGGTCGGCGTCTTGGTCTGGGCATCGCCCGCGCTTTCGCGGATGTGCGCCAGCAGCACGTCGCCGTCCAGCGGATGACCCAGCAGCAGCACCACGCCGCTACCGGCGTCGGCCACGGCGCTCATCGCGGCGCGCAGGCTCCAGCGGCCCGGCTGCTTGACCAGCAGCAGGTCGCGCAGTGGGTCCATGTTGTGCACGCGGACCAGGGTCGGCTCTTCGGCGCAGATCTTGCCGAGGGTCAGGGCCATGTGCACGTCGCCTTCCACGGAATCGCGGTAGGTGACCAGGTTGAAGTGACCCAGCTCGCTGTCCAGCGGCTGCTCGGCGATGCGCTGGATGGTGCGCTCGTGGATCATGCGGTAGTGGATCAGGTCGGCGATGGTGCCGATCTTGATGCCGTGCTCGGCGGCGAACACTTCCAGCTCCGGACGACGGGACATGGTGCCGTCGTCGTTCATCACTTCGCAGATCACCCCGCTCGGCTCGAAACCGGCCATGCGCGCCAGGTCGCAGGCGGCTTCGGTGTGGCCGGCGCGGGCCAGGGTGCCACCTGGCTGGGCCATCAGCGGAAAGATGTGGCCGGGGCTGACGATATCTTCAGCCTTGGCGTCCTTGGCGGCAGCCGCCTGCACGGTGCGGGCGCGGTCGGCGGCGGAGATGCCGGTGGTCACGCCTTCGGCGGCTTCGATGGACACGGTGAACTTGGTGCCGAAGCCGGAACCGTTGCGCGGCGCCATCAGCGGCAGCTTCAGGGTTTCACAGCGCTCGCGGGTCATCGGCATGCAGATCAGGCCGCGAGCGTGCTTGGCCATGAAGTTGATGTGCTCAGGCAGGCAGCACTCGGCCGCCATGATGATGTCGCCTTCGTTTTCGCGATCTTCGTCATCCATGAGGATGACCATTTTGCCCTGGCGGATGTCTTCAACCAGTTCTTCGATGGTGTTGAGCGCCACGCGGCACCCCCTTCTAATCAGGATTTCAGGTAGCCGTTGGCGGCCAGGAAGCTTTCGGTAATACCGCTGCCGTTGCTCGGCTCGGCGGCTTTGTCGCCCAGGAGCAGGCGCTCCAGGTAACGGGCCAGCAGATCGACTTCGAGGTTGATCCGGCGCCCGGGGCGGTAGTCGGCCATGATGGTCTCGGCCAGGGTATGCGGGACGATGGTCAGCTCGAACTCGGCGCCATCGACCTGGTTGACCGTCAGGCTGGTGCCGTCGACGGTGATCGAGCCCTTGTGGGCGATGTACTTGGCCAGTTCCTTCGGCGCGCGCAGGCGGAACTGGATGGCGCGGGCGTTATCGGCGCGCGAGATGACTTCGCCGACGCCGTCGACGTGGCCGCTGACCAGATGGCCACCCAGGCGGGTGGTCGGCGTCAGGGCCTTTTCCAGGTTGACCCGGCTGCCGCTCTTGAGGTCGTCGAAGGCGGTGCAGTCGAGGGTCTCGCGGCTGACGTCAGCCCAGAAACCGTCGCCCGGCAGCTCGACCGCGGTCAGGCAGACGCCGTTGACCGCGATGCTGTCGCCCAGCTTCACGTCGCTCAGATCGAGCTTGCCGGTTTCGACATAGACCCGCACGTCGCCGCCCTTGGGGGTGATGGAACGGATGCTGCCGATGGATTCGATGATGCCGGTAAACATTGAGTCCTCCTCGAGAACAGGCCACGCCGGGGGCGCAAGCCGCGAATTATACGCCTGGGGCGGGCACAGGGATGGCAGTGACTCGCCAGTCATCGCCTACCGCGCGCATGTCAGTGATTTTCAGTGCCGGGGCTTCGCTCATCCGCGCCAGCGGCCAGTCGAGCAGCGGCCGGGCACTGGAGCCAAGAAACTTGCCGGCGATGAACAGTTGGTATTCGTCCACCAGGCCGAGCTGGGCGAAGGCACCGGCGAGGCCAGGGCCGGCCTCCACCAGGACTTCGTTGACGCCACGCCGGGCCAGCTCAACCAGCAACTGGCGCAGATCGACCTGGCCGTCGGCGCCGGGTACACGCAGCAACTCCTGGCCGTTGGCGGCGTAGCGCGGGTCGTCCTCGGCGGCGGTGACCACCAGCGCCGGACCGGCTTGATAGAACGGGGCATCCAGCGGCAGGCGCAGGCGGCCGTCGATCAATACGCGCAGCGGCGGACGGCTCAGTGCAAGGGCGGCGGTGTCGGCGTCCAGACCCAGTTCCGCGCCACGCACGGTCATTCGCGCGTTGTCGGCCAGCACGCTGCTGGCGCTGCTCAGTACCACGCTGGAGCGGGCGCGCAGGCGCTGCACCGCCGAACGCGCCGCCGGGCCGGTGATCCACTGGCTTTCGCCGCTGGCCATGGCAGTGCGCCCGTCCAGGCTCATCGCCAGTTTCACCCGCACATACGGCAGGCCGTGTTCCATGCGCTTGAGAAATCCGGGGTTCAGCGCCCGCGCTTCGGCTTCGAGCACGCCGCTGGCGACTTCGATGCCGGCGTCGGCGAGGCGCTTGAGACCGTTGCCGGCGACTTGCGGGTTAGGGTCCTGCATCGCCGCGACGACCCGTGCCACGCCAGCCTTCACCAGCGCTTCGGCGCAGGGTGGCGTGCGGCCATGGTGGCTGCAAGGTTCCAGGGTGACGTAGGCGCAGGCGCCGCGAGCCAGTTCGCCGGCCTGGCGCAAGGCGTGGACTTCAGCGTGTGGTTCGCCGGCGCGCACGTGCCAGCCTTCGCCGACCACCTCGCCGTCGCGGACGATGACACAGCCGACCCGCGGATTCGGGTGCGTCGAGTACAGGCCCTTGCGCGCCAGCTCAAGGGCGCGGGCCATGTAATGAGCGTCGAGCACGGCGCGTTCTGTGGACATGTTCACTCTTTGGACGGCTCGCGGGCCAGGCGGTCGATTTCTTCGCGGAATTCGTTGAGGTCCTGGAAGCGCCGGTACACGGAGGCGAAACGGATGTAGGCGACTTCGTCGAGCTTTTGCAGCTCGGTCATCACCAGTTCACCGACCACCAGCGACTTGACCTCACGCTCGCCCTTGGCGCGCAGCTTGTGCTTGATGTGGGCCAGCGCGGCTTCCAGGCGCTCGACGCTGACCGGGCGCTTTTCCAGCGCGCGCTGCATGCCGGCGCGGAGTTTTTCTTCGTCGAAGGGCTGACGGCTGCCGTCCTGCTTGATCAGGCGAGGCAGGACCAGTTCGGCGGTTTCGAAGGTGGTGAATCGCTCGCCGCAGGCCACGCATTCGCGGCGGCGGCGCACTTGCTCGCCCTCGGCGACCAGTCGCGAGTCGATGACTTTGGTGTCGTTGGCACCGCAGAAGGGACAGTGCATGGTGGCAGGCAACAAAAAAAGGGAGGGCCATGGTAGCGCATCCGACTGGCAAGACAAGCCAAAGGGGTTACCATCCAGTGAGGAAATACGCCCCCGAAGGAAAAACACCATGCCGTTTCGAGCGCTCGCCGTGCTCGGCTTCGCGACCCTGCTGGCCGCCTGCAGCAGCGAAGCCCCCAAACCCGTGCCACCGCAGCCACCGGCCAATCCGGTGGCAAAACACGTTCATGTGCCAACGCCGCTGCCTGCCTACCAGCGTGAACTGACCGGCAGCTTCAGTAACATTCCCCGCGGCGCCGAAGTTGAAGTCGCCTTGTTGGTGATCGACGAACGCGGCCGCCCGCAGCGCCTGCTGGCCAGCGACACCCTGGACGGCACCGGCCAGGCCCTGCCATTTCAGTTGCGCTTCAATCCCGAAGTGTTCCCCAGCGGGGCCCGTGTGGAACTGCGCGCCCGCGCCAGCCAGTCCGGGCAACTGATCCTGCACCTCAAACCGCTGTCGGTGACCCGCGCCGAAACCCAGGTCTTCGGCCCGCTGCAACTGGAAAAGGCGCCGTAAATGGCGCCTGTTCACCTGCAGAGTGCATTGAGTGAATTGCTCGGTGACGCCCGTCTTGTCGCCAGCGACCTGCCCGATTGCCCTCTGAAACTGTGGTTGATCGACGCCGACAACATGGACCGCGCCTTCAGTCCCGATGAAACCCGGCGCATCCTCGAAGAGCCGCCCTACTGGAGTTTCTGCTGGGCCAGCGGCCTGGCCATGGCCCGCTACCTGGCCGAGCGCCCGGAGTGGGTCGAGGGCAAGCGGGTGCTGGATTTCGGCGCCGGCTCCGGCATCGCCGGGATCGCCGCGAAGAAGGCCGGTGCACTGGAAGTGGTGGCCTGCGACTTCGATCCGCTGGCGCTGCACGCCAGCCAGGCCAACGCGGCACTCAACGGCGTGGAACTGAATTACTCCAGCGACTTTTTCGCCGAGGACGACCGCTTCGACCTGATCCTGGTTGCCGACGTGCTTTACGACCGCGCCAACCTGCCGCTGCTCGACCAGTTCCTCAGCCGTGGTCGCCAGGCGCTGGTGGCGGACTCACGGGTGCGCGACTTTCGTCATCCGCTGTACCGGCAACTGGACACGCTGCACGCGCTGACCCTGCCGGACCTGGCCGAGCCCCATGAGTTTCGCCAGGTCAGCCTGTACCACGCCAGCCGCTGAGTCCGTATAGTTGGCGCCATTCATGCGTTCGCGAGAGTCGAGATGAGTCAGGACAACCCGTACATATTCGATACCACCGTCGCCAACTTCGATCAGGTGGTGATCGCCAACTCGCACCACAAGCCGGTGCTGGTGGATTTCTGGGCCGACTGGTGCGCGCCGTGCAAGGCGATGATGCCGGTGCTGGCGAAGATCACCGAGGAGTACCAGGGCGAACTGCTGCTGGCCAAGGTCAACTGCGATGTGGAGCAGGACATCGTCGCCCGCTTCGGCATCCGCAGCCTGCCCACCGTGGTGCTGTTCAAGGACGGCCAGCCGGTGGACGGCTTCGCCGGCGCCCAGCCGGAATCGGCCATCCGCGCCCTGCTCGAACCCCATGTGCAAATGCCGCCACCGGCCGCCGCCGATCCACTGGAAATGGCCCAGGCGCTGTTCGCCGACGGTCGCTACAGCGAGGCTGAAGCCACCCTCAAAACACTGCTGAGTGAAGACAACAGCAACGCCGGCGCGCTGATTCTCTATGGCCGCTGCCTGGCCGAGCGCGGTGAGCTGGGTGAAGCGCAAACCGTGCTGGACGCGGTCAAGAGCGATGAGCACAAGGCCGCGCTGGCCGGTGCCAAGGCGCAACTGACGTTCCTGCGCCAAGCACAGAGCCTGCCGGAAGTGGCAGACCTGAAAACCCGTCTGGCGCAGAACGCCGAAGACGATGAAGCGGCGTATCAACTGACCATCCAGCAGTTGTCGCGCCAGCAGTACGAAGCCGCGCTGGAAGGGTTGCTGAAGCTGTTCAAGCGTAACCGCGGCTATGACAACGGCGTGGCGCACAAGACCTTGCTGCAAGTGTTCGACCTGCTGGGCAATGACCATCCGCTGGTGGGCGTTTACCGTCGCAAGCTGTTTGCTGCTCTGTATTGAGTCAGGCGGGGTCTCATCGCTGCGGTTCGGCGATGAGGCCCTAAGATTCAATCACCCCACCCAGTGATACACCGGCGCATCCGCACCGCTTTCCACCTTCACCTCGCTGCTATGGCGCAACCGCACCAGCAGCCGCTTGCCCGCTCCGGTACTGCCGGACAGCCCCTCCAGTTGTTCCAGCAATGCCGGCCCGTCCAGCGAACCCGCCTTGCGTAACAACGCCTTCGCCGCCAGCCACTGCACATCGTCGCCCCTCGGCTGCGCCACCGGCGCGGCAGCATTCACCGGCACCTCGGCCGGCTCCACCGCTCGCCCAGCCAGCATGGCCCACTCGGTGGGGTCCAGTTCGAGGGTCAAATCCACCGGCCATTCGCCGATGTGTCCGCGAATTCGCACGTTTCCATCCTCCACACGTCAAGGTCGCCATGCTCCCACGCTCATGAAGGATCGCCAAGGACCCTAGCAAGCCGCGCCGAACTTGTTATAACATTTCAAAACTTTTCCAAGCCCGCTCCGGAGTCCCGCCATGCGTCGCCTGTTGCTTGCCTTGCCTTTCGCCCTGCTGCCCCTGGCCGTGATGGCCCACGACGACCACGATCACGAGCATGACCACGCTCACGGCAGCCTCGGCGCCCACGAACATGGCGTCGCCCACCTCAACGCGGTACTCGACGGCAACACTCTGGAGCTGGAACTGGAAAGCCCGGCGATGAACCTGGTGGGCTTCGAGCACGCCGCCGCCAGCGACGCCGACAAGGCCAAGGTCGCCGCGGTGCGTGCGCAGCTTGAACAACCCTTGAAGCTGTTCGGCCTGACCGCCGCCGGCAACTGCAAGGAAAGCGACGAAGAACTGCAAAGCCCGCTGTTCGGCGACAAGCCGGCCAAGGATGACGATGGTGACGGCGATGAGCACGGCCACAGCGACATCCACGCGCACTACCGCCTGGAATGCGCCAACCCCGAGAAGCTCAAGGCGCTCGACCTGGCCCCGCTGTTCAAGACCTTCCCCGCCACCCAGAAAATCCAGCTACAACTGATCGGACCGAATGGCCAGCAAGGGGTGGAAGTCACGCCCGGCAATGCCACGATCAACTTCTAAGTCACCTTTTGCCAGTGAAGCGCCCGGGGCAACCCGGGCGTCTATTTATGAGCCAGGCACTGATTGAACTGACCGACCTGGGCTTCGCCTGGCCGGGACACCCGCCCCTGCTGGACATCCCGGCGCTGCGCCTCGAAGCCGGCGAATCGCTGTTTCTCAAAGGCCCCAGCGGCAGTGGCAAGACCACCCTGCTGGGTCTGCTCGGCGGCGTGCAGAAGGCCGAGCGCGGCAGCATCCGCCTGCTCGGCCAGGACCTGAGTGAACTGAGCCAGAGCGCCCGCGACCGTTTCCGCGTCGACCACACCGGCTACATCTTCCAGCAGTTCAACCTGCTGCCGTTTCTCTCGGTGCGCGAGAACGTCGAACTGCCCTGCCGCTTCTCCAAGGCCCGCGCCGAGCGCGCCACGCAGCGCTTCGGCAGCATCGCAGACGCCGCCGCCGAACTGCTCGCGCACCTGGGCCTGAAAGACCCGGCGCTGCTTGCCCGCCGCGCCGACAGCCTGTCGATCGGCCAGCAGCAACGCGTGGCCGCAGCCCGCGCGCTGATCGGCCAGCCGGAACTGGTGATCGCCGACGAACCGACCTCGGCACTCGACGCCGACACCCGCGAAGCCTTTATCCGCCTGCTCTTCGCCGAATGTCGCGACGCCGGTTCCAGCCTGTTGTTCGTCAGCCACGACCAGAGCCTGGCACCGCTGTTCGACCGCCAGCTATCCCTCGCCGAACTCAACCGCGCGGCGCAGCCTGCCAGCGATACGGAGGCCTGATGTACCTGCTTCGTCTTGCCCTGGCCAGCCTGGCCAACCGCCGTTTCACCGCGTTTCTCACCGCCTTCGCCATCGCCTTGTCGGTGTGCTTGCTGCTGGCCGTCGAACGCGTTCGCACCGAGGCCCGCGCCAGCTTTGCCAGCACCATCAGCGGCACCGACCTGATCGTCGGCGCCCGCTCCGGTTCGGTGAACCTGCTGCTGTATTCGGTGTTTCGCATCGGCAACGCCACCAACAACATCCGCTGGGACAGCTTCGAGCACTACGCCAACGATCGTCGGGTGAAGTGGGCGATCCCGATTTCCCTCGGCGACTCGCACCGCGGCTACCGGGTGATGGGCACCACCGACGCCTACTTCGCGCATTACCAGTACGGCCGCAAACAGAACCTGCAACTGGCTCAAGGCCGCGCCTTTGCCAGCGACCCGTTCGAGGTGGTGCTCGGCGCCGAAGTAGCCGAAGCCCTGCACTACACGCTCGGCGACAAGCTGGTGCTGGCCCACGGCGTCGCCGCCATCAGTCTGGTCAAGCATGACGACAAGCCGTTCACCGTGGTCGGCGTCCTGCAACGCACCGGCACCCCGGTGGACCGCACGCTGCACATCAGCCTCGGCGGCATGGAAGCCATTCACATCGACTGGCACAACGGCGTGCCGGCCCGCGGTGCCGGGCGGGTCAGCGCCGAGCAGGCGCGCAACATGGACCTGACGCCCACGGCGATCACCGCCTTCATGCTCGGTCTGAACAGCAAGGTCGCGACCTTCTCGCTGCAACGGGAAATCAACGAATTCCGCAACGAACCACTGCAGGCGATTCTTCCCGGCGTGGCCTTGCAAGAGTTGTGGAGCCTGATGGGGACAGCGGAACAGGCGTTGTTCGTGGTCTCGCTGTTCGTCGTGCTGACCGGGCTGATCGGCATGCTCACCGCCATCCTCACCAGCCTCAACGAACGCCGTCGGGAAATGGCGATCCTGCGCTCGGTGGGCGCCCGCCCCTGGCATATCGGCGGCCTGCTGGTGCTCGAAGCCTTCGCCCTGGCGTTGGCCGGGATCGGCGCCGGGCTGGGCTTGCTGTACGCGGGTATCGCCGTCGCGCAGGGTTACGTGCAGGCCAACTATGGTTTATACCTGCCGCTGGCCTGGCCCAGCAGCCACGAATGGCTGTTGCTCGGGATCATCCTCGGCGCCGCGTTGCTGATGGGCAGCATCCCTGCCTGGCGGGCCTATCGACAGTCACTGGCCGACGGCCTGTCCATCCATCTCTGAGTAACCCTGTAATGCGTCGTGTCCTGCTGCTCCTGCTGTTGATCGCCGCGCCCGCCTGGGCGGGCGAGCCGCGTACCCTGGAATGGCCGCAACTGATTCCGCCGGGTGCGCCGGTGATCACGCCGCAGTTGGCGCCGCTGCACAACCTCTCGCAACTCTCGCAGTTGGGCGATGCGCTGGCCGCCGAAGCGGCGCCAGCAGCTCGCCAGGAGGTGCCCGACGCACCGGTGGTCAAGGAGCTGGACGGCCAGCAGATCAAGCTGCCGGGCTATATCGTGCCGCTGGAAGTGAGCGAAGAAGGTCGCACCACGGAGTTTCTCCTGGTGCCGTATTACGGCGCCTGCATTCATGTGCCGCCGCCGCCGTCGAACCAGATCGTGCATGTGTTCAGCGAGATCGGGATCAAGGTCGAGGAGTTGTACCAGCCGTACTGGATTGAAGGGCCGATGCGCGTCCAGTCGTCGGCCAGTGAGCTGGCCGAAGCGGGTTATCAGATGGAAGCCGAGAAAATCTACGCCTACGAACTACAATGATTGCCCGCACCCCGGCGCCTTCGCTTTCATTGAGCTGAATCAAAATTCTCGCGACGGTAGCTCCTTAACATTGGGACCAATGAATCCTAATGTCCCCCCGGAGCTTCCATGAACAAGTCTTTGCTCGGCGCCTCGCTCGTTGCCCTCGCGCTTGTAGCCCCTGCCGCCCACGCCTACCAGGCCGGTGATTTCATCCTGCGCGCCGGTGCCGTCACCACCGCGCCAAACGAAGACAGCGGCGAGCTGAAGTTCGACGGCGTCAAAGCCTCCGGCACCAAAGCCACCCTGACCAGCGACACCCAACTGGGCCTGGCCTTCGCCTACATGCTCACCGACCACTTCGGCCTGGAGCTGCTGGCAGCCACCCCGTTCCAGCATGAAGTGGGCGTGAAAGGCCTCGGTGGCCTGGACGGCAAGCTTGCCGACATCAAGCAACTGCCACCGACCCTGTCGCTGCAGTACTACCCGATGGAAGCCAGCTCGAAATTCCAGCCGTACGCCGGTATCGGTGTGAACTACACCCTGTTCTTCGACGAAGAACTGACCAGCGACCGCAAGGCCCAGGGCTTCAGCAACATGAAACTGAAGAACTCGGTAGGCCTGGCTGGCCAACTGGGCATGGACTACCTGGTCAACGACCACCTGCTGGTCAACGCCGCGATCTGGTACGTCGACATCAACACCGAAGCCAGCATCGACGGCCCGAGCGCACTGTCGATCGGCAAGACCAAGGTCGACGTAGACGTCGATCCATGGGTCTACATGGTTGGCCTGGGTTACAAGTTCTAAGCATTCGAAAACAGTTGGGGCCGTTTTGCGGCTCCTTCGCGAGCAAGCTCGCTCCTACAAGGACCCCGTCGCAATTGACGCAATCCCTGTAGGAGCGAGCTTGCTCGCGAAGGGGCTACAAAACGGCCCCACTGTTTTTACGAACTCAGCGCCCCAACAACCGCGCCAGACCCTCGGCCAACGGCGTCACCACCGGAAACGCGAAACGCGCCAGCAAGCGCTGATTGTCCGCCCGCGAATGGCGGATATCACCACTGCGCGCCGGCCCATAGCTGACATCGGGCAACCCGCCCAGCACCGTGCGCAGCGCCTCCAGCAACTGATTCAGTGAAGTCGCCTGGTTCAGGCCGATATTCACCGCGCCCTCTTCCACCTGCGCCATCTCCAGCGCCTGCACCATCACCGACACCAGGTCGCCGACATACAAAAAGTCGCGGGTCTGCTCGCCATCACCGAACACGGTAATCGGCGTGCCGCTCAAGGCGCGCTCGCAGAAGATGCTGATCACCCCGGAATACGGCGAGGACGGATCCTGACGTGGCCCGAAGATGTTGAAGAAGCGGAACACCACCGGTTCCAGACCGTGCTGACGACGGTAGAAATCCAGGTACTGCTCGCCGGCCAGCTTGTCCACCGCATAAGGGGTCAGCGGCGCCTTGGGGGTATCTTCGGCGATGGACTGGCCTTCACCGTTGTTGCCGTAGACCGCAGCGCTGGAGGCAAACACCACACGGCGGATGCCGTTCAGGCGCATGGCCTCGCAGACATTCAGGGTGCCGATGAAGTTGCTCTGGTGAGTCTTGACCGGGTCTTCCACCGAGGCCTGCACCGAGGCCACCGCCGCCAGGTGCACCACCGCGCGGCAACCGGCGGCAGCCTGGTTGACCAGGGCGGCATCGGCAACGTCGCCTTCGATCAGGTGCAGGTTCGGGTGATCCAGTTGCAGGTTGTCGCGCTTGCCGGTGGAGAGGTCGTCCAGCACGCGCACGGCGTAGCCTTTTTCCAGCAGCGCATCACACAGGTGGGAGCCGATGAAACCGGCGCCACCGGTGATCAGAATGGGGGCATCAGCCATGACGGTAGAATCGATCCAGTAGGGTCGGCAGGCCGGAGCGCCAGGCGCGTGGCTTGATGCCGAAGGTGTGGAGAATTTTCTTGCAGGCGAGCACCGCGTGTTGCGGTTCTTCGCTGGCGTCGGAACGCGCGGCATGAGCCTGGGCGGTGGGGCTCTCGACCGCCAGCGTGCGCAATTGCGAGGCCTCGCCGAGGATCGCCTGGCCCAGCGCCAGCGGCGTGGTCGCCTCGTTGCCGGCGTAGTGGTAAGTGCCCCACAACGGCGCCGCGCAATCGAGTTGCTTGAGCACTGAGAGAATCACCCGCGCGGCGTCGTCCACCGGGGTCGGATTGCCGCGGCGGTCGTCGGCCAGCAGCAGTTCCTGAGCCGTTTCGGCACGGGTCAGGAAGCGACCGAGAACACCGTCGATGCTGTCGTCGAGCACCCAGCCGAAACGCAGCAGCACATGCTGCGGGCAGGTGGCGCGCACGCTCTGCTCGATGCGCCACAGCGCCTGGCCACGCAGGCCTAGCGGCACGGGTTCGTCCTTCTCGCTGTAGGCGGTGGCGCGCGAGCCATCGAACACCCGGTAGCTGGAAGGCTGGACGAGGATGATGTTGTGGTGCTGACACAGCTCGGCGAGGCGCTCGACCGAGCGCTCCTGCGCGGCCAGCCGCTGCTCGCTGACCGACTCCGCCTGGAACCAGTCGAAGTAGTAGGCCAGGTTGACCAGCGCGTCCGGGCGGGTGTCGTCGAGTAACTGGGTCAGGCTGGCGGTGTCCCAGCCCTGCTCTGGCGGACGCGGCGCGAGAAAGCCGATGTCCTCCTCGGCCCCGAGACGAATCAGCGCTTGCCCAAGGGCATTTCCACCACCCAACAGCATCAGGCGCATTCGCATAACGTTTGGCAGGTCCGCTCAGGTTGATTGAAAAAGAAAGCGCGTAGTTTGCGGCTTCCGCCAGGGGAAGTCCAACCCGCCCCGAGACACAGTGTGTTTAACGTCAGGCGCAATATGCCCGCTTTCCCACACCAATAAATAAGAATTAGCTTACAAATCCAAAAGAACCTACTGACTTCTACGGTTGAAAAAACCGCCTTCAATTAGCGCTAACCGGTTACCTGTCCTGCCGTCAGGAGCCATTCGGGGCGTGGAATGCCCTAAAACCCGCCAGATCGCTAAGGAAGGTTCTCCATGCAGGACTCCGAAGTCGCCACGCTCTACTTCGATGAAGACCAGCTCGACCAACTGCACAAAGCCAGCCAGGACCTCGCTCACCACGGCGGCCCGCAGGTGCTCGGCGCTGCGCTCAAGGCCCGCCTCTGGGCCCGGTTGCTGGAGACAACCCTGAGCCCGCTGCAGCAGGCCATCATCAACCTGTTCGCCGATGGCCGGTTGTCAGTGCTGCTGTTTTCCCGCTTGCTGCCACCGCGCAACGATGAACTGCCCGAGCAGTTGCCCGCACTCGCGGCCCTGGAACGGGACCACCCGTGCCTTTACCTCGCCTCGCGCAATCAGGTGCTGCTGGAGCTGGTCCACTACCGGGCCTTCGCCTTCGATATCGACAACGACGGCAAACACGTGCGGCTGGTCGGCAATTTCAAGGGCGGTGGCCAGCAACCGCGCCCCGATGAAGACCCCTACGAGGCCGTGGAGCTCAGCTCCCACGCCGGCCTGCGCCTCGGACCGCACACCGAGGCGCCGTACCATTGCTCGGTAGTGGCGCGCGACGGCCATTCGCCCGCCCCTTCCGCGCTGATCCTGAGTGCCCGCTGGAACCCGGCGAACGAGGCCACCCATATCGTTCCGCTGCGCAGCATCATCGAAGGGCTGGGAAGCCTGGACGTGTTGGCCCTGGCCTCCAACTCCTTCGATTTCACTCGCAGCGAATGCTTCGTCGACGGCCACGGCGACGCCGGCCACGCCACCTCCATCGTCCAGTTCGACGAACAGGGCGGGTTCAGCGTGCGTTACAACGCTTACCGTTTTTCCGTCAACGAGCAGGCCAGCGACGCCGCAGCACGGGCGTTCGATGCCTTCAAGGCACGCCTGGCGCAGACCCCGCCGCTGGAATTCGTGCTGCAGCCGGACAGCGTTCTGCTGGTCAACAACACCCGCGCGCTGCATGGCCGCGAACTGCTGCAAGACAACCGCCGCCTGCTGGTGCGGCTGTTCGGCTATTCGCGTTTCGCCCGCCCCCTGGTCATCAAGGAAGACCCGCTGCTGGTCCGCGGCTGAATGGTCTGGAGTTCCTCACACATGCTCGAAGTCGATCTGACGCTATTGCTCGCCCTCTCCGGTCTCGCCCTGCTGGCCGGCTTTTTCGACGCCATTGCTGGTGGCGGCGGGCTGATCACCCTGCCCATGCTGTTTCTCGTCGGTATCGATCCGCTGGCGGCGCTGGCCACCAACAAGTTCCAGGCCGCCAGTGCCACCGTCTCGGCCACCGTCGCCTTCTCCCGCCGCGGCATGCTCGACTGGCGCAGCGGCTGGCCAATGGCGCTGATGGCTTTTGCCGGTGGAGCCTTGGGCGCGCTGTCGGTCAGCCTGGTGCCGAAAGACCTGCTGCAGGCCTGCGTGCCGGTGCTGCTGGTGGTGGTCGCCGCCTGGTTCGCCTTCAGCCCCCGGCTGGACGATCAGCAGATGCGCACGCCGCGGATCTCCATCAGCCTGTTCTGCCTGCTGATCGCCCCGCTGATCGGTTTCTATGACGGCGTGTTCGGCCCCGGGGTCGGCTCGTTCTTCATGCTGGCGTTCATGCTGCTGCTCGGCCAGGGCATGCTGCGTGCGGTGGGCAACAGCAAACTGTTGAACGCCGCGTGCAACCTCGGTGCGCTGTCGGTGTTCGCCTCGACCGGCACCATTCTCTGGCCGCTGGCCCTGGCGATGGCGTTCTGCGCCATGCTCGGCGCGCAATTCGGGGCACGCTGCGCGGTGTACTTCGGGCCGCAGCTGATCCGCCCGCTGGTGGTCTTCGTCTGCTGTGTGATGGCGATGAAGCTGTTTCTCGATGCCGGCAACCCGCTGGTGGAGTGGGTCGCGCACCAATGGCCGTAACGCTTACTCGATCTCGAACAGGCCGTTGCTGATCGGCCCGGCGGTCAGCCGTTCGCGCACGTCATCGTCGATGCGCGGATCGTCCGGGCGATACAGCTTCACCTGGCGATAGGCGTTGATGCGGTTGATCTCCGGGCCCAGGTATTCCCAGACCACCCGGGTGCAGGCCGGGGTGCGTCGGTCGCCGCTGGAAACGCCGGTCTTGAGGCCATTGAGGCGGGTGATGCGGCTCTTGAAGCTGGGAATCAGGATGGTCTGGCTCATCTCATTGACGGTCAGTGACTCGTAATCCAGCAGAAACAGCCGATCCTGCAACTGGAATGCGGCGCCCAGGTAACGGCAACGCACCCAGTCCTCGGCTTGCACGTCGGTGCTGCTGGAGCGCTCCTGGCGCTCCTGGCGTTCAAACAGGAAATTGCCGTTCTCCTCGCGCAAATGCACCAGCGACAGCAGGACATTGCCCGGCACCGACATGCAGTTGGAGTACTCGAAGTAGTAACCGCAGTAGCGCGACAGGTTGCCACTGTGCTCGCGCAACGGACGCAGCAACTCCAGCAGCGGGTCGTTTTTGGCCGGCACGTTGAGGCTGCTGCTGCGCGCACCGATCAGGCGGGCGAACTGTTCCGGCGGCAGGCACAGCTCGTAATCCTCGACGCCGAAGAAATCGCCGATGCGCTTGAGGTTGTAGGCCGTCGGCTGGCTCTGGCCGCTCAGGTACTTGTTGAACTGCGCCCGGTTGATCGAGAGCTGCCGGCAAACCTCGGAAATAGAGCGGTAGTGGCTGCAGGCCAACTTGAGGTTGGGGCCAAGGTGTTCACTCATGGGGAAATCCGGACTGATGCGATGGGCGCGAGTTTAGCATCAAGTCGCATCAATTGAGAGCAACTGGCGAAATTGTAACCACCGGTGTCATAGCCAAACATGCGCCCCACGGACCAGGCGCGTCGACGCCGGCCGATCTGTCTTTCATGCAAAGAATAAGAATCCGAGGTCACTTCCATGCTCGAAGCGCTCAACGATTTCCTCTCGGGGAAACTCCTCATCGTGCTTATCGTCGGACTGGGCAGCTATTTCACCCTCCGCTCCCGTTTCGTCCAATTCCGCCATTTCGGCCACATGTTCAGTGTGTTCAAGGAATCGTTGCGCGGCCAGGCTGGCCAACTGAGCTCTTTCCAGGCGCTGATGCTGAGCCTGGCCGGTCGTGTCGGTGCCGGTAACATCGCCGGTGTCGGTATCGCCGTGACCCTCGGCGGCCCGGGTGCCGTGTTCTGGATGTGGGTCACCGCACTGGTCGGCATGTCCAGCAGCTTCTTCGAATGCACCCTGGCCCAGGTCTACAAGCGCGCCGATGGCGATGGCCTGTACCGCGGCGGCCCGGCGTACTACATCCAGCACGGCCTGAAGCTGAAAAGCATGGCGGTGGTGTTCTCGATCCTGCTGCTGGTGACCTACGGCTTCGCCTTCAACGGCCTGCAGTCCTATACCGTGACCCACTCGCTGCAGAACGCCTTCGGCTTCGACCCAAGCCACACCGGCATCGCCCTGGCCGTGCTGCTGGCAATCGTGTTCCTCGGTGGCATCAAGCGTATCGCCGCGGTGTCCGACCTGCTGGTTCCGGTCAAGACCCTGGCCTACATCGGCGTCACCCTGTACGTGATCGGCAGCCAGATCGACCACGTTCCGGCGATGCTGGAAACCATCTTCAAAAGCGCCTTCGGTCTTGACCCAGCCTTCGCCGGCCTGCTCGGCAGCGCCATTGTCATGGGCGTGAAGCGTGGCGTGTTCGCCAACGAAGCCGGTCTGGGCAGTGCGCCAAACGTCGCCGCCGTCGCCGCGGTGAAACACCCTGGCGCCCAAGGCGTAGTCCAGGCGTTCAGCGTGTTCCTCGACACCTTCGTCATCTGCACCTGCACCGCCCTGCTGATCCTGCTGTCGGGCTTCTACACCCCGGGCTTCGAAGGTGACGGCATCGTCCTGACCCAGAACTCCCTGGCGGCGGTCGTCGGTGACTGGGGTCGTCTGTTCGTCAGCGTCGCGCTGTCGCTGTTCGTCTTCACCTGCATTCTCTACAACTACTACCTGGGCGAAACCAGCCTGCAGTTCCTGACCCGCAACCGCGTGGTGCTGATGGCCTACCGTGGTCTGGTCCTGGCCCTGATCGTCTGGGGTTCGGTGCAGAACCTGTCCACCGTGTTCGCCTTCGCCGACATCACCATGACCTGCCTGGCCTTCGTCAACCTGATCGCCCTGGCCATGCTGTTCAACATCGGCCTGCGGGTGATGCGTGACTACGACGAGCAGCGCAAGGCCGGCATCAAGCAGCCAGTGTTCGACTCGGCGAAATTCGCTGACCTGGACCTGGACCGTGACGCCTGGCCAGCCGGCGCCAAGGCCGAGGCCGACCGTGCCGCCGCGGTAGGCGACGCGCAAACCCAGCGCTAAGCCTTCCTGGCTGTCGCTCGACAAGAAAGCCGCCCCTTCGCGGGCGGCTTTTTTTTGCCCCGATTTTTCTTTTCATGCTCCGGAATACCCCCATGCGCGCAGTAAAGAACCTTCTTGTCCTCTACACCGGCGGCACCATCGGCATGCTGGAAACCCCTCAGGGCCTGGCCCCGGCGGGTGGCTTCGACGCGCGCATGCGTGCCTGGCTCGAACAGCATCCCGAGACACCGTGCCCGCATTGGACACTGCGCGAAATGGCGCCGCTGCTCGACAGCGCCAACATGCAGCAGGCGAACTGGCTGGCGATGCGTGATGCCATCGTCGAGGCGGTAAAACAGGATGGCCACGATGGCGTCCTGCTGCTGCACGGCACCGACACCTTGGCCTACAGCGCCGCAGCGCTGTCGTTCCTGCTGCTTGGCCTGGACGTGCCGGTGGTGCTGACCGGCTCGATGCTGCCGGCCGGCGCGCCGGACAGCGATGCCTGGGACAACCTCGGCGGCGCCCTGGCGTTGTTTGCCGCGGGCGTGGAAAGCGGCGTGCAGTTGTTCTTCGCCGGCAAGCTGATGTCCGGTGTGCGCGCCAGCAAATTGCGCAGCGAAGCCTTTGACGCCTTCGCCGCCCTGCCCCGTCATCGCGAAGGCGAGCGCGCCGCTGAAGTGCCCGCGGTGCTGAGCTACTGCCAGCCGCGCATCGCCGTGAACCTCGCGGTGGTGCCGGTGTATCCCGGCCTGCAGGCGGCGCACGTCGAGGCGCTGGTGAAGACCGGCGTGAAGGGATTGCTGCTGGAGTGCTACGGCAGCGGCACCGGCCCATCGGATGACGACGCGTTGCTCGATGCCCTGCGCGACGCCGGCAAGCGCGGCGTGCTGGTCGCGGCGATCAGCCAGTGCGCGGAAGGCAGCGTGGTGTTCGACACCTACGCCGCCGGCAGCCGGCTGCGGGATACCGGGCTGGTTTCAGCCGGTGGCATGACCCGCGAGGCGGCCTTGGGCAAACTGTTCGCCCTGCTCGGCGCCGGGCTGGACCTGTCCACGGCGCGGCATTGGTTCGAGCTGGACCTGTGCGGCGAGCGGGCCTGATGCCCAGACGTTCGCGACGGCTCGGCACACCGAACCGTCGCGCTCAGTCAGAAACCATCACCACAGCGCAATTGTGTAATCCACATTCACCCGCAGTTCATTGCCGTCCCTGAAGGTCGCCGCCGGGGCGAAGTCATTGCGGTACCAGGCATGCCGCACCCGCAATCCCACACCCTTGAAGGTTCCGGACTGCAGCACGTAGGAGACTTCGACATCAGTTTCCCGCTCGTGCCGGTCATCGCCGCCCAGCGCGGTCGGCAGGCTGATGTTGCTGCCATCGATGTAGCGCAGCATTCCTTTCAGGCCCGGCACGCCTACCCCGCCGAAGTCATAGTCGTACTTCACCTGCCAACTGCGCTCATCCGCGTTGATGAACTCCGAACTCAGCGAGCCCTCGGTAATCACCAGCGGCTCGGTGCCCGCCACATAGGGCATGGCGCTGTCGCCACTGAGGTGCATGTAACCGGCACCGAAGGTGTGGGCGCCCAGCGCATAGCTGAACATCGCCGCCAGATTGCGGTTATCCACACGCCCCGCCTTGGCCGCACCGTCCTCGCCAGCCATGAAATAACGCACGTCGCTCTTCAGCTTGCCGGCGCCCACCGGCGTCACGTGCTCGAAGCCGACGAAGTCCTTGCGATACAGATCCTGCAAAGCCGCGTGGTAGTACTTCAGGGTCAGCGCATCAGACCAGCGCCAGTCCGCGCCGAGGAACAGGAACTGGTCCGACTCGGCCTTGCCGTTGAAGCGGCCATTGGGCGCGGCGACGGTGAATTTCTGATAGTTGCTGGAATCCCGCTGGTTCATTCGATCAAGCCAGCCGGCGTGCAGGGTGAAGCCGTCGATGTCCTCGGAGCGCAGGTAGGTGCCACGCAGGGTCTGCGGCAATAGGCGGCTGGGGCTGGCGAACATCACCGGCAACAGGGTGCTGATGGTGCCGGCCTGCAACTCGGTCTTCGAGATTTTCATCTTGGCGGTGAGGCCCAGTTCCGAATAGTTGTCGTCGGGCTCGCGGGTCGCCGGGTCATAGGGCAGCAGACCGGTGCCGACGCGGTCGGGCGAGGAATCCAGCTTGATCCCCAACATGCCCTGCGCGTTGAGCCCGAAGCCCACCGGGCCTTCGGTGAAGCCCGAGTTGAAGCGGACGATAAAACCCTGGGCCCACTCGCGCGCAGCGGACTGGGCCGACGTGCCTTTGTAGTCGCGATCGAAGTAGTAGTTGCGGGCGGTCAGGCTGGCTTTGCTGTCCTCGACGAAACCTGCGGCGCAGGCGTTGGAAATCAGGACGAACGGCAACCACAGGCCGAACGCCCGGAGCAGAAATGCAGGCATGGTCATTCACTTTATTGTTGTTGTAAGCGAACCCGCGCCAGCGACCTGGCGCGAGAAATGGAGTGAGGTAATCAGTCGGCCTGTCGGCTGCGTTGCGACAGGCAGAACATCGCTGCCGCGGCCAGCACGATGCCCGGCGCCGAGGCCAGCATCACCCCCGCCGTGCCGGTGCCCAGCGCCAGCATCTTGCCGGCGATCAGCGGACCGCTCATGGCGCCAAGCCGCCCCACCGCGACCGCCGAACCCACGCCGGTGGCGCGCATGCGGGTCGGATAGAACAGCGGCGTAAAGGCATAGAGCACGCCCTGCCCGCCCGTGGCGAACAGCCCGGCGACAAAGCCGGCCACCAGCATGCCGGGCAACGCGTTGGCCAGGCCCAGCGCCGCCAGCGAACCGAGGATGCCGACATAAATCAGCAGCGCCATGGCCCAGGCCGGCAGACGGTCCATCAGCGCGCCCAGCGCCAGCGTGCCTACCGCCGCACCCAGTTGCAGCGCCAGCATCACCCAACTCGCCTGCCGCGAATCGAAGCCTTGGGCGACCAGCAGGCTCGGCAGCCAGTTGACCAGGATGTAGACCACCATGAGGGTGAAGAAGTAGCTCAGCCACAACAGCAAGGTGGCCGGCGCCGCGCCGTTGCGAAACAGTCCGTGCCAGACGCCGTGTTCCTCGGCGCTGGCGGTCTCGGCCTGGCGGGCCTGGAACTGCGCCGACTCCGGTAGGTAGCGCCCGAGCAGCGGCACGATCAACAGCGGCACCAGGCCGCCGACGTAGAACACCACTTTCCAGCCGCCGGAAAAGCCGATGATGCCGATGACCGCGGCCAGTGCCGCGCCTAGCGGCACGCCGCAATACATCATGCTCACCGCCGTGCCGCGCAGGCGCGGGCCGGCGGCTTCGGAGGTCAGTGCGATCAGGTTCGGCAGCGCAGCGCCGAGGCCGATGCCGGTCAGGCAGCGGGCGGCCACCAGACTATGGAAATCCCAGGCCACAGCGGTCACCAGCGAGAACAGGCCGAACAGCGCCACGGCGGCCATCAATACCCGCTTGCGGCCGATCCGGTCGGCCAGCCAGCCGCCGACGAACGCGCCGGGCAACAGGCCGAGAATCCCGGCGCTGAACACCCAGCCCATCTGCATCTTGTCCAGCCCGAAGGCCGCGGCCATACCTTGCGCGGCGATGCCAGCGGCCTGCAGGTCGAGACCTTCCATCAGTGCCACCAGGAAGCACAGGGCGATGGTGGTGGCGAGTTGCACGCGATTTGTTGCGGTTATCCCGGTCATGGGATGTACCTCGATTTATTGTTGTAGAGGCCTTTGTTTTTGGCTACAAGGGACCTGCGTACGCAAGCCCCCCCTGTAGGAGCGAGCTTGCTCGCGATTTCGGCTAATTCCGCCGAGCCAGCAGATCCAACGCCACATCCACAATCATGTCCTCCTGCCCCCCGACCATCCGCCGCTTGCCCAGCTCCACCAGAATGTCCACGGTCTTCAACCCATACCGCGCTGCCGCGATTTCCGCATGGCGCAGGAAGCTCGAATAAACCCCCGCATACCCCAGCGCCAGCGACTCGCGGTCCACCCGCACCGGCCGGTCCTGCAAGGGCCGGACGATGTCGTCCGCCGCATCCATCAAGGTGTACAGGTCAGTGCCATGGTTCCAACCGAGGCGCTCGGCGGCGGCGATAAACACTTCCAACGGCGCATTACCCGCGCCTGCACCCATGCCCGCGAGACTGGCATCAATGCGATCACAGCCCTCTTCCACCGCCGCAATCGAGTTGGCGACGCCGAGGCTGAGGTTGTGGTGGGCGTGCATGCCGGTCTGGGTTTGCGGGTTCAGTACCGCCTTGAAGGCGCGCATCCGGTCGCGAATGTCCTGCATGTTCATCGCGCCGCCGGAGTCGGCCATGTAGATGCACTGGGCGCCGTAGCTCTCCATCAATTTGCCCTGGGCCGCCAACTGCTCGGCCGGGATCATGTGGCTCATCATCAGGAAACCGACGGTGTCCATGCCCAGCTCGCGGGCGTATTCGATGTGCTGGCGGGACACGTCGGCCTCAGTGCAATGAGTGGCGACGCGGACCACGCGGGCGCCAGCATCGTAGGCGGCCTTGAGGTCGTGGACCGTGCCGATCCCCGGCAACAGCAGCGTGGCGATCTTGGCGTGGCTGACCACATCCGCCACCGCCTCGATGTACTCAAGATCAGTGTGCCGGCCAAAGCCATAGTTGAAGCTCGACCCCTGCAGACCATCGCCATGAGCGACTTCGATGGAATCGACCTTGGCCTTGTCCAGTGCACGGGCGATATCCCGCGCATTGTCGAGGGTGTACTGATGGCGCACCGCGTGGCTGCCGTCGCGCAGGGTGACGTCGGAGATGTAGATTTTTTTCATGGTCGTTCCTCAGCCGTTGATCATCGACAGGGCCATGCGCTCGGCGGTGGCCATGGCGGCGGACGTCATGATGTCGAGGTTGCCGGCGTAGGCCGGCAGGTAATGGGCGGCGCCTTCGACTTCGAGGAACACCGAGGTCTTCAGACCGGAGAAGATCCCGAGTCCCGGAATCTTCAGGTCGCTGACCTCTTCGAACTGCACCTTCTGTTTCAGTCGATAACCCGGCACATAGGCCTGCACCGCCTGCGCCATCTCTTCGATGGACGCTTGGACCTGCGCCCGATCAGCCGCTTCTGACAGCACGAAAACGGTGTCGCGCATGATCAGCGGCGGCTCGGCCGGGTTCATCACGATGATCGCCTTGCCCTTGGCCGCGCCGCCGATCACTTCGATGGCGCGGGAGGTGGTTTCGGTGAACTCGTCGATATTGGCGCGGGTGCCGGGGCCAGCGGATTTGCTGGCAATCGAGGCGACGATTTCGGCGTAGTGAACCTTGGCCACGCGAGATACGGCCGCGACCATCGGAATGGTGGCCTGGCCGCCACAAGTGACCATGTTGACGTTGAGTTGGTCGAGGTTCTGTTCCAGATTCACCACCGGCACGCAGTACGGGCCGATGGCCGCCGGCGTCAGGTCGATCAGGCGGATGCCGGGTTTGATCGAACGCAGGAAGGCGTCGTTCTTGACGTGGGCGCCGGCGCTGGTGGCATCGAAGACGAAGTCGATGTGCTGGAATTGCGCCATACGGGTCAGGCCTTGCACGCCTTCGTGGGTCGTGGCCACGCCCATGCGAGCAGCTCTCGCCAGTCCATCGGAGTTCGGGTCGATGCCGACCATCACCGACATTTCCAGGTGCTGCGCGTTGCGCAGGATCTTGATCATCAAGTCGGTGCCGATGTTGCCGGAGCCGATGATGGCGACGTTGAGTTTTTTCATTGTGTTCATCTCTTGTGCACGCAGGTCGCAATCACTCGACCGTGAATTCCACGGCCACTTGGCCGATACCGTCGATCTCGGCCTCGAAGCGATCACCCGCGGCAACCACGACCATCGGCCCGAGGGCGCCGGTGAGGATCACGTCGCCGGCGCGCAGCGGTTCGCCCAGCCGGGCCATGGTCCGCGCCAGCCACACCGCAGCGTTGAGCGGATGGCCCAGGCACTGGGCGCCGCTGCCGCTGGAGACTTCTTCGCCGTTGCGGGTCATGCGCATGGCCGCGTTGCGCAGGTCGAGGCCATCAATGCGCCGCATCGGCCCGCCGAGCACGAAGCAGCCGCTGGAGGCGTTGTCGGCAACGGTGTCGACGAAGCGGATATTCCAGCCCGCCACCCGGCTGCCGACGATCTCCAGCGCCGGCATCACCCAACCGGTCGCCGCGAGGACCTCGGCAAAAGTGGTGTCCACGGCCGGCAGATCGCGCTTGAGGACAAGGGCGATTTCCGCCTCGATCTTCGCTTGCTGCACACGGCCGAACGGCACGGTTTCGTTGTCGCCGTAGCACATGTCGGCGAACAACGTGCCGAAGTCCGGCTGGTCGACGCCGAGCTGGGCCTGCACCTTGGGATTGGTCAGGCCGATCTTGCGCCCCACCACCCGGCGTCCGCCGGCCACGGCATGGGCGATGTTCAGGCGCTGGATGGCGTAGGCCGCCTCGCCGTTGTCTTCGCCGATGCGCTCGCGCAACGGGGCGATGGCTGCACCGCTGGCTTCGGCCTGGCGCAGCTCGGCGGCCAGTTGATCCAGGGTCTGCTGGGAAATTGTCATGCTCGACTCCAGATCAATGGCTGAGGAAATCCAGGACCATGCGGTTGAAGGCGTCGGCGTGTTCCCACTGCGCCCAGTGGCCGCAACGGTTGAACACATGCAGTTGCGCGTTGGGCAGGCCCGCGAGCAGACGCAGGCCGGCGTCCATTGGCACGAAGCGGTCTTCGCGGCCCCAGACCACCAGAGTCTGGGCGCTGATTTCGTGCAGCCGTGGGCCGAAGTCGGGGAACTGCTTCGGATTGGCGGCCAGGCTGGCGACGAAGTTTTCCAGATGGTCGCGGCGCGCCAGCATGTTGTCGAGGCGGGTCTGGAACAGTTCTTCGGTGAGGCTGCTGGCGTCGAAGACAAAGACATTCATCATCTTCTTCAGGTTGTCGATGGTCGGCTCGCGGTACAGGCCGTTCAGCAACTTGATGCCCTCGGTGGGCATCGGCACGAACGGACTTGCGCCGCCGGTCCCGCCGCCCATCAGCACCAGCTTGCCGACCCGCTGCGGGTTGGCGAGGGCAAAGGCGACGGCGCTGTGGCCGCCCATGGAGTTGCCGAGAATGTGCACGCGGTCGAGGTCGAGGGCGTCGAGCAGGCCCTTGAGGGCGCGGGCGTTGAGGTCCGAGCGCGAGCCGCGGCAGACGATCGGATCGCTTTTGCTCCAGCCCGGGCAGTCCATCAGGATCACCCGGTAACCGGCGGCGGTCAGTGGTTCGATGTTGCGGTTGAAGTTGGCCCAGCCGCTGGCGCCAGGGCCGGAACCGTGCAGCATGACCACGGTTTCATCACCCTGGCCAACGTCGTTGTAATGCAGTTGCAGATCGAGATCGCCTTCCTGGATTCGAACCAGACGGCTGCTGGAGGCTTCGGTTGCGGTAGTCATGTTCAGGCTTCCTTCGATGCGGTGGATACGGGGCGCGCCGCAAGGGCGCCGAAGCCGGCGATCCATTCGGGGATCGGCCGGTAATAGCGGTCGCTGGCCGCATAGGGACCGAACGCCGACAGCGCGGCGAACGCGGCGACCCAGGTCTTCACTTCATGGGTGGATTTGCCGGCCAGGGCGGACAGTTCGGCGTTGCTCAAGCCGTCCAGCTCGGCCAGCCGGCCTTCGCTGAGGGCGTCGAGAAACTGCTGGTCCCAGACCGGATTGAGCGGATGCAGCGAGTGCTGGTCCTCGACGAAACGCCGGGCGGCCTGAATGACCCGCTGTTGGCGCGCCTCGCGTTCATCGGCGGGCAAGTTGCGGCCGCTGCCCATCAGGCGGTCGGCCATGCGCGCGTCCACCTTCGCCAACTCCGGCACCGGCGGCTGATGCGACAGGCCACCGGAACCGATGAACAGCACGCGTTTGTTCAGCGTCCGGGCGTACCGGCCAATCGCCTCGCCGAACAGGCGAGCGCGCTGGAAACCCGGCAACGGCACCGCGACCGAATTGATGAACACCGGGATCACCGGGCAACGGTCGATGCCGCCGAGCAGCAGTTCCAAAGGCTGGGCGAAACCGTGATCGACCTGCATGCAGTAAGACACCGCAGCATCCACCCCCGCCTCCAGCACCGCCTCGGCGCAGGCTTCGGCGAGGTCCTTCGGTACGTTCAGCGGACCGGCGGCGGTGTCGAAGTCGCCGATCGCCTGCGCCGACATGCCGATGCAGAACGACGGCATGACGTCATAGAAAAAGCCGTTGTAGTGGTCCGGCGCGAACAGGAACACCAGCTCCGGGTCGAAGGCTTCGACCTGGGCCCGGGCGTTGGCGATCACAGCGTCCACTTCATCCAGCACCGCCTGCGCAGGATCGACAAACCCCACCAACGGCGTGTGCGAGAGGCATTGCACCAGGGCGGCCATCTCAAGCTACCTTGCTGGCGACAGGCTGATTGACCCGCGGCGCGGTGGCATGAACCGCCTGCGCCAGCGCGTCGCAGGCCTTGTCCAGCGTCTGCGGAATGGCCAGTGCCGCGAGGAAGCGGTCCGGGCGCACCACGGCGACGGAGGCTGGATAACGACCGAACCACTCCTTCAAACTTCCGCTGCAATCGCCGACCCGGATCACACCGTCGATGGCCTCGCGCCCAGCCTCCAGTTGCACGGCCGGCAGCACCTGAATGAAGCGGGTGCCGAGGCGTTGCCAGAACGCCACCTGCGCCGCACTCAGGCCCCAGATCGGGTTGGTGCCCCAGGCGATGATCGCGAAGTTGTCGCCGATCACGTCGTCCAGCAACACTTGGCGGCCATCTTCGGTCTGCACCTTGGGCTGGATGAACATGCGACCCACCGGCGAGTTCGCCAGTTGCGGCGTGCTGGCCACCAGGGCACCGGCGCTGTACTGCGGCATCGGCTTGAAGCGCATTTCCAGGAAGTAGCGTTTGACCGGCGGCAGGTAGTTGAGCAGCCAGGAAATCCCGTCGCGCAGCGCGCCCTGCCAACGCTTCGGCGGCGCCAGCACATGGCCCGCCAGCACCGACAGATTGATCATCGCCCGGGCGTGGTCACGGCGCTCCAGTTCATAGGTATCCAGCAAACCATCGCCGGCCAGGCCCTTGACCACCATCGCCAGTTTCCAGCCGAGGTTGCTGGCATCGCGCATGCCGCTGTTGTAACCCTGCCCCTGCCAGACCGGCATGATGTGCGCGGCATCGCCGGCAAGCAGGACCCGCTTGCTGCGGAATTGCCCGGCGAGGCGCGCGTTGTGGGTGTAGACGCGGCTGCGGATAAGTTCGATGCGGTCCGGGTCCGGCAGCACCTTGGCCAGCAGGCGCCGCATGTTTTCCGGCTTGCTCAGTTCCGCCTCGGTTTCACCGGGCATCACCATGAATTCGAAGCGGCGCACGCCGTGGGGCAATGCGGCGGAGACGTAGGGGCGCACCGGATCGCAGCACAGGTACACGTTCGGCGTGCCCAGCGGATCGTTGGCGATATCGACGACGATCCACTGGTTCGGCGCGGTCTTGCCGTCGAACGAAATGCCGAGGGTGCGACGCACGTAGCTGTTGCCGCCATCGCAAGCCACCAGATAGTCGCCGCGCACGGTTTCCTGGACTGCGCCGGGACCTTCCATGCGCAGGCTCACACCGCTGTCATCCTGGGTGAATTCGGTGACGTCACGGCTGAACAGGATGCGCACATTACCGAAGCGTTTCAGGCCGTTAAGCAGCACGGCATCCACCTGCGGCTGGATAAAGGCATTGCGCCGCGACCAGCCGAATTCCTCCGTCAGCGGCTGAATATCGGCGAAGCAACGCCCTTTGGGCGTGAGGAAACGCATGGCGTGCCACGGGGTGGTGTGCGGCAATACTTGGTCCACTAGACCGATGGCCTGCACGGTACGTAGCGACTCATCATCGATGCCGATGGCGCGGGGGTAGTCGATCAGCTTGTCGAGCTTCTCCACCACCAGCACGTCAATGCCGGACTGACCAAGGTAGTTGGCGATCGCCAGGCCCACCGGGCCGGCACCCAACACCACAACCTGGGCCTTGTGGTCAGTCTGCGAGGAAAAGGTAGGGGTTGTTTTCATTGTTTTTCACCGTATCGGACAGCGTCACGGCGGCCGGCTGGACAAACATCAGGCAAGCCGGGGCCAGCCCCCGAACCTGGAAAAGTTCGTGGGTGTGAAGGTTGCAAAAGGGTTCGGTGGGCGACCTTGCTCAGAGGTGGCAGGGTCGGGCCGTCAGTGCGTCAAGACGGCGCGTCGGGCAGAGAGGGGGCGCGGGCAGGCAGCATGGTGGTTTCCCTTGTAAGGGTGTTCGTTCTTGTTGGCGCTAGTATAAGAACGCCATTTCTTGCCCTACAATCAAAAACCGCCGCGCCGTGCACCTAGTGCACAGTGCTGATTTACAACGAATTTCTGGTGAATTCATGGCATCCGAAGGCGAATCCGACTACAAGACGGTTCGCGGACTGACCCGCGGTCTGCTGCTGCTCAACACTCTCAACCACCTCGGCGGTGGCGCCAGCCCGACCCGTCTGGCCGAGCTGACGGGCCTGCACCGCACCACCGTGCGACGCCTGCTTGAGACCTTGCAGGAAGAAGGCTACGTACGTCGCAGCGAATCAGACGACAGCTTCCGCCTGTGCCTGAAGGTACGCGAACTGAGCGAAGGTTTCCGCGACGACCAATGGATCTCCGCCCTCGCCGCTCCACTGCTGGCCGAGCTGCTGCAGGAGGTGGTGTGGCCGACCGACCTCTGTACCCTGGATGTCGATGCGATGGTGGTGCGTGAATCGACCCACCGCTTCAGCCGCCTGTCGTTTCACCGCTCCATCGTCGGCCGACGCCTGCCCATCCTGCTCACCGCCACGGGCCTGGCCTACCTCGCCTTCTGCCCGGATGCCGAACGCGAACACATCATCGAGTTGCTGGCCAGCCGCGACGACGAAGACAGCCGTCTGGCACGTAATCCCGAAGCACTGGACAACCTCCTGCGCAAAACCCGCCACCGGGGTTACGGGGAAAACTTCATGACCTGGGACCAGGAAGAAAAGATCGCCTCCATCGCCGTGCCGATCCGCGGTAAGCAACAACTGCTGGGGTGCCTGAATCTGGTGTATGTGGCGAAGGCGATGAGTATCGAGCAGGCGGTTGTGCGTTATTTGCCGGCGTTGCAGAGGACAGCGTTGCGGATTGAGCAGGAGGCGAGCAGCACGATGGGCGCGTGAGCGCTGAGTCTCAACCTTCGGATTGATACTTGATCAAGAAATTTCCCTTACCCTTATATCGGAGTGAGTAAGAACCATCGCGTAGCACACCCTCCTTTCCTGACAACTCATATTCGTCAGCTAGAAACTGCTCACGCGATACGCCTTTGGCCTCCCTGAAAAGCTTCACTCCAACTGAAGACAGAAAAGCGCCAAGACTAAATACATAGCCTGGATAAAGTTGAATGTATTGAAAAAAGGTCGGACCAGATACGACACTTACCATGATGCTGTCAGGACCAAACAACATCATCAGCAATCCGATCACTGCAATTACCCCACCAACCAACGTGAACAATAGGTCGGGCACCTTATTGAGCGGACGACAGGAGGGATTTTCATCAATAAATGTTTCATATGCTTCGACAAAGCCTTTAACCTGAAATTTTTCGTCAACGCCAGATAGACTGACTGGAATCTTACTTTTCTTCGTGTGTTCTTCCCCACAGGCAACCTGCCGACCTGAATTCTCCATATGACCGGCATCTATATTGTCTGCATCCTCACCTGAAAAATCTTTGCTCGTGTAGTTCTGCACCGAAGGTGAGAAGACTACTTTTTGTTTTTCCGACTCAACCAACTTTTCTTTCATGCGCACCTCCCGAAAGAGGCCAATACTACCTCGCATGATCCTCCGATAGCGCCACGAACCCGCCAGACTATAAAAATCAGAATACGCCTACAGCGGGAACTAATAGGGACTACAGAAAGCAAGCCAGAAGACGAAAGAGTGCATCTGAATTGATCTAATCCAGCAACCAGCAAACTCGAACTAAAACTTCGACAGTTTGTCCAGCCAGCATTAGCCAGACTCATCACGCGCCCAGGTACATTGCCCTTGCAGCATTGCCATTGCGCTGATCAATATCTTTAAACGGCAGAAACGAAGAACCCCCGCATGGCGGGGGTTCTGTGAGGCAACTCTACAAAGAGTTTCTACAACTGATATCAGAACGGAATATCGTCATCAAAGCTGTCGAAATCCGGAGCCGGCTGCGGCGCTGGTTGCTGAGGAGCCGGACGCTGAGGAGCCTGCTGCGGACGAGGCGCTTGCTGGCGTGGAGCCTGCGGCGCCTGGTTGTAGTTGCCTTGCGGCGCACCGCTACCATCCTGGTTCTGCGGACGACCGCCTAGCAACTGCATGGTGCCTTGCATGTCCACGATGATTTCGGTGGTGTAACGCTTGATGCCGTCTTTTTCCCACTCGCGGGTTTGCAGCTTGCCTTCGATGTACACCTGAGAACCCTTGCGCAGGTACTCACCAGCAATCTCGGCGACCTTGCCGAACATCGAGACGCGGTGCCACTCGGTGCGCTCGACCTTCTGGCCGGTCTGCTTGTCGGTCCACTGCTCACTGGTGGCTAGGCTCAGGTTAGTCACGGCGTTGCCGTTCGGCAGGTAGCGTACTTCAGGATCCTGGCCACAGGTGCCGACCAATATGACTTTGTTAACCCCACGGGCCATAACGTTCTCCTAGGCTTCGCACGCCGCGGACGCCGGATTGACCAGGCGTTCCAGGGTCGAACGATCCAAAATTTGTGTATCCAGTTTGATATAGATGGCGGCTTCATCTGCCACCACCACTGCGTCGGTCACACCCGGCACGGCCTTCAGGCGCTCGGTCAAGCCCGCTTCGCGTAGCGCTTCGGGCGACAACGGCATGCGCAGGCTTGTCACATAAGGTGGTTCGCGCATGGTAACAGCTACGGCAAGCCAGAGCCCGCACAAACCCGCGCAGCCGAGGAACACCGTGGTCAAGCCACCATGCTGGAACATCCATCCACCCAATATCCCGCCCAGCGCCGCGCCAAGGAACTGGCTGGTGGAATAGACCCCCATCGCCGTGCCCTTGCCGCCGGCAGGCGACACCTTGCTGATCAACGACGGCAACGACGCTTCCAGCAGGTTGAAGGCGGTGAAGAAGATCACGGTCCCGATCACCAGGGCCGACAGGCTGTTCCCCCACTCCCAGAAGAATAGCTCCGTCAGCAGCAAGACACTGACCGCGCCCAGAAGGACACGTTTCATCTTGCGCTTTTTCTCACCATAGATAATGAAGGGAATCATTGCGAAGAATGAAATCAGCAGAGCGGTCAGGTACACCCACCAGTGCTCTTCCTTGGGCAGCCCGCCGCGTTCAACGAACGCCAGTGGCAGGGCAACGAAGCTGGCCATGAGGATGGCATGCAGGACGAAAATACCAACGTCCAGGCGCAACAGGTCAGGGTGTCGCAAGGTCGGGCCGAGCGCTTGCTTCGCCACCCCGGACTCGCGGTGGTGCAGCGGTCCGCTGGAAGCAGGCACGACGAACGCGATCAGAGCGATACCCACCAGTGCCATCGCCGCTGTCGCCAGAAACAGCCCGGACAGACCGAAGCTGCGGGTCAACAACGGCCCCACAACCATCGCCACGGCAAACGACAAACCGATGCTCATGCCGATCATGGCCATGGCCTTGGTGCGGTGCTGCTCGCGGGTAAGGTCCGACAGTAACGCCATTACCGCCGCCGAAATCGCCCCAGCACCTTGCAGGATCCGTCCGGCAATCACGCCCCAGATCGAGTCGGCCTGAGCCGCCAGCACACTCCCCAGCGCAAAGATCACCAATCCCAGGTAGATCACCGGACGCCGGCCGATGCGGTCGGATATGACGCCGAATGGAATCTGCAATACCGCCTGGGTCAGCCCATAGGCGCCAATAGCCAGACCAATGAGTGCCGGCGTCGCGCCCGCCAGGTCCATGCCATAGGTAGCCAGTACCGGCAGGACCATGAACATGCCCAGCATACGGAAGGCGAACACCAGGGCCAGGCCGCCTGCGGCGCGGGTTTCGCTGCCACTCATGCGTTCGCTGTGGGGATCGTGCATGGATTAACCTCGTGTGAACCGGCGGCGATTCTACCAGTCCCATCGTTTAACAGCATCTACGCGACGCTTTGCCGCGCACCGGCGGCGAGCCGTATACTGCTCCGTTTAAGCCCGCCAAGCGAGGCCGTAGTGGACAAGATCCTGATTCGTGGGGCACGTACCCACAACCTGAAGAACATCGACCTGACGCTGCCCCGCGACAAGCTGATCGTCATCACCGGCCTGTCCGGGTCCGGCAAGTCATCCCTGGCATTCGACACCCTCTATGCCGAAGGCCAGCGGCGCTACGTGGAGTCGCTGTCGGCCTATGCGCGGCAGTTCCTGTCGATGATGGAAAAGCCGGACGTCGATACCATCGAAGGCCTCTCGCCAGCGATTTCCATCGAGCAGAAGTCCACTTCGCACAACCCTCGCTCCACCGTCGGCACCATCACCGAAATCTACGACTACCTGCGCCTGCTGTATGCCCGCGTCGGTACGCCACGCTGCCCGGACCACGACATTCCGCTCGAGGCCCAGACGGTCAGCCAGATGGTAGACCTGGTCCTGGCGCAGCCGGAAGGCAGCAAGCTGATGTTGCTGGCCCCGGTGATTCGTGAGCGCAAGGGCGAGCACCTGGCGGTATTCGAGGAGCTGCGCGCTCAAGGCTTCGTCCGTGCCCGTATCAACGGCAAGCTCTGCGAGCTGGACGAGTTGCCCAAGCTCGACAAACAGAAGAAGCACAGCATCGATGTGGTAGTGGACCGCTTCAAAGTCCGCGAAGACCTGCAGCAGCGTCTGGCCGAGTCGTTCGAAACCGCGCTGAAACTGGCCGACGGCATTGCGCTCGTCGCGCCGATGGATGATGAAGGCGGCGAAGAGATGATCTTCTCCGCACGCTTCGCCTGCCCGATCTGCGGCCACGCCATCAGCGAGCTGGAGCCGAAGCTGTTCTCCTTCAACAACCCCGCCGGCGCCTGCCCGACCTGCGACGGCCTGGGGGTCAAGCAGTTCTTCGACGCCAAGCGCCTGGTCAATGGTGAGCTGACCTTGGCCGAGGGCGCGATCCGCGGCTGGGACCGACGTAACGTCTATTACTTCCAGATGCTCGGGTCGCTGGCGGCACACTTCGGCTTCAGCCTGGAAGTCCCGTTCAACGAACTGCCCGCCGACCGCCAGAAAATCATTCTCAGCGGCAGCGGTAACCAGAACGTCGACTTCAAGTACCTCAACGACCGTGGCGATATCGTCAAGCGCTCGCACCCGTTCGAGGGCATCGTGCCGAACCTGGAGCGCCGCTATCGGGAAACGGAATCGGCTACGGTCCGCGAGGAGCTGGCCAAGTTCCTCAGTACCCAGCCGTGCCCGGACTGCCGCGGCACCCGTCTGCGCCGCGAGGCGCGTCACGTGTGGGTTGGCGAGAAGACCTTGCCTTCGGTGACCGGCCTGCCCATCGGCGATGCAAGCCAGTATTTCGGTGGCCTGAAGCTGACCGGACGCCGTGGCGAAATCGCCGACAAGATCCTCAAGGAAATCTGCGAGCGTCTTCAGTTCCTGGTGAACGTTGGCCTCGATTACCTGACCCTTGATCGCAGTGCCGACACACTGTCCGGCGGCGAAGCCCAGCGCATCCGTCTGGCCAGCCAGATCGGCGCCGGCCTGGTCGGGGTGATGTATATCCTCGACGAGCCATCCATTGGATTGCACCAGCGTGATAACGATCGCCTGCTGGCCACCCTCAATCACCTGCGCGACATCGGCAACACGGTGATTGTGGTGGAGCACGACGAGGACGCCATCCGCCTCGCGGACTATGTGGTCGACATCGGTCCCGGCGCCGGAGTACACGGTGGCCAGATCGTTGCCGAAGGTACGCCCGCAGAAGTGATGGCGCACCCTGACTCACTGACCGGGAAATACCTCTCCGGGCGGATCAAGATCGCGGTGCCGGCCAAGCGCACGCCACGCAACAAGAAGCTCTCGATCAAGCTCAAGGGCGCGCGCGGCAACAACCTGCAGAGCGTCGACCTGGAGATTCCAATCGGCCTGTTGACCTGCGTGACCGGTGTATCCGGTTCTGGCAAGTCGACGCTGATCAACAATACCTTGTTCCCTCTCGCAGCCACCGCCCTCAATGGTGCCACGACCCAGGAAGCCGCCGCGCACGACAGCTGCGACGGCCTGCAGCACCTGGACAAGGTGGTGGATATCGACCAGAGCCCGATCGGCCGTACGCCACGTTCCAACCCGGCGACCTATACCGGTCTGTTCACGCCGATCCGCGAATTGTTCTCCGGCGTCCCGGAATCGCGCTCGAGGGGCTACGGCCCGGGCCGCTTCTCCTTCAACGTCAAGGGCGGACGCTGCGAAGCCTGCCAGGGCGACGGGCTGATCAAGGTGGAGATGCACTTCCTGCCAGACATCTACGTCCCTTGCGACGTCTGCAAGAGCAAGCGCTATAACCGCGAGACACTGGAGATCAAGTACAAGGGCAAGAACATCCACGAGGTGTTGGAAATGACCATCGAGGAAGCCCGCGAGTTCTTCGATGCGGTGCCAGCGCTGGCTCGCAAGCTGCAAACGTTGATGGATGTGGGTCTGTCCTACATCAAGCTCGGGCAGTCGGCTACAACGCTGTCCGGCGGCGAAGCGCAACGGGTCAAACTGTCCCGTGAGCTATCCAAGCGCGATACCGGCAAAACCCTGTACATCCTCGACGAACCCACCACGGGCCTGCACTTCGCTGATATCCAGCAGTTGCTCGATGTACTGCACCGACTGCGCGACCACGGTAATACCGTGGTGGTGATCGAGCACAACCTGGATGTGATCAAGACCGCAGATTGGCTGGTCGATCTTGGTCCGGAAGGTGGTTCCAAGGGCGGTCAGATCATCGCCTGCGGCACGCCAGAAGAAGTGGCGAACATGAAGCAGTCCCACACCGGGCACTACCTCAAGCCACTGCTGGAACGGGACCGAGCCTGATCCGGCACTGAAATGAAAAAGCCCCTGTCGCTCACACGACAGGGGCTTTTCTTTGCCGGGCTCATTACATCTGCGATTGCAGGTAGTTCTCCAGTCCCAGCGACTTGATCAAGCCTTTCTGCTTTTCCAGCCAGTAGGTGTGATCTTCTTCGGTGTCAGCCAGTTGCAGACGGAGGATGTCGCGGCTGATGTAGTCCTTGTGCAGTTCGCACAGCTCAATGCCTTTGCACAGTGCAGCGCGGACTTTGTATTCCAGGCGCAGATCGGCGGCGATCATGTCTGGCACGGTAGCACCGATATCCAGATCGTCCGGACGCATGCGCGGCGTACCTTCCAGCATCAGGATGCGGCGGATCAAGGCATCAGCGTGTTGGGCTTCTTCTTCCATCTCGTGATTGATGCGTTCGTAGAGCTTGCTGAAGCCCCAGTCTTCGTACATCCGCGAGTGAATGAAGTACTGATCACGTGCCGCCAGTTCGCCCGTCAGCAACGTGTTGAGATAGTCGATTACGTCCGGGTGACCTTGCATCGTCCCGCCTCTCCCTGTGTGAAAGCCATAGTTTGAACCAGGATGACTGGGAGGTCACTGTGATTTACGCATAAATGTCGAAAAAAGCGGGCGAACAGTAGTGATTTTCATTGAAAAGCGTCCAAATGAGGGAGTTTCTCCTTATCACTTCGAGTTAAGCGCAATGTTTCTTCAAAACGGCGCAACAGCGGACTGCATATCGACTAGCCAATAGGAAAAGCGATCACTAGAAAACAAAAAACCGGGCACAAGGCCCGGTTTTTTGTTCAAGACTGTTCGTCTTACTCAGCAGCTTCTACCGAGCCACCGACAGGACGATCAACCAGCTCGACGTACGCCATAGGCGCGTTGTCGCCAGCGCGGAAACCGCACTTGAGGATACGCAGGTAACCGCCCTGACGGGTGGCGTAGCGCTTGCCCAGATCGTTGAACAGCTTGCCGACGATTTCTTTCGAACGAGTACGGTCGAAAGCAAGGCGACGGTTAGCTACGCTGTCTTCCTTGGCCAGGGTGATCAGCGGCTCGGCAACGCGGCGCAGTTCCTTGGCTTTTGGCAGGGTAGTTTTGATCAGCTCGTGCTCGAACAGCGACACCGCCATGTTCTGGAACATGGCCTTGCGGTGAGAGCTGGTACGGCTCAGGTGACGTCCACTTTTACGATGACGCATGATTCATTCCTTACCAAACACTACGTTCGGTGATTACGACGATCAGGCAGTCGCCTTGTCGTCTTTCTTAAGACTTGCAGGCGGCCAGTTGTCGAGGCGCATGCCGAGGGACAGACCACGGGAAGCCAGAACGTCCTTGATTTCAGTCAGGGACTTCTTGCCGAGGTTCGGAGTTTTCAACAGCTCTACTTCGGTGCGCTGAATCAGATCGCCGATGTAGTAGATGTTCTCCGCCTTCAGGCAGTTGGCCGAACGCACGGTCAATTCCAGATCGTCAACTGGACGAAGCAGGATCGGATCGATCTCGTCTTCCTGCTCGACTACCACGGGTTCGCTGTCACCTTTGAGGTCGACGAACGCAGCCAACTGCTGTTGCAGGATGGTTGCAGCACGACGGATAGCCTCTTCAGGATCCAGGGTACCGTTGGTTTCCAGATCAATAACCAGCTTGTCCAGGTTGGTACGCTGCTCGACACGGGCGTTTTCCACCACGTATGCGATACGGCGAACCGGGCTGAACGAAGAGTCAAGCTGCAAGCGACCAATGCTGCGGCTTTCGTCTTCATCGCTCTGACGCGAATCGGCCGGCTCATAACCACGACCACGAGCTACGGTGAGCTTCATGTTCAAAGCGCCGTTGGACGCCAGGTTAGCGATTACGTGATCGGGGTTAACGATCTCGACATCATGATCCAGCTGAATATCGGCAGCGGTAACCACCCCCGAACCCTTCTTCGACAAGGTCAGCGTAACTTCGTCACGACCATGCAGTTTGATAGCCAGGCCTTTAAGGTTCAACAGGATTTCAATGACATCTTCCTGTACACCTTCGATCGCGGAGTACTCATGGAGTACACCGTCAATCTCGGCCTCGACTACTGCACAGCCAGGCATAGAGGACAACAGGATGCGGCGCAGCGCGTTGCCCAGGGTATGGCCGAAACCACGCTCGAGAGGCTCGAGCGTGATCTTAGCGCGGGTTGGACTGACGACCTGCACATCGATGTGGCGGGGCGTCAGGAACTCATTTACCGAAATCTGCATGGATGCACCTATTTTCTAGCCCTTACTTGGAGTAGAGCTCGACAATCAGGTTTTCGTTGATGTCGGCAGACAGGTCGCTGCGAGCAGGAACGTTCTTGAAAACGCCCGACTTCTTGGCAGCGTCCACTTCTACCCACTCAACGCGGCCACGCTGAGCGCACAGTTCAAGGGCTTGAACAATGCGCAGCTGGTTCAGCGATTTCTCGCGAACTGCGACCACGTCACCCGGACGAACTTGGTAGGACGGAACGTTTACAGTCTTGCCGTTTACGCTGATCGCTTTGTGCGAAACCAGCTGACGGGATTCGGCACGAGTAGCGCCAAAGCCCATACGATAAACGACGTTATCCAGACGGCATTCGAGCAGTTGCAGCAGGTTCTCACCAGTAGCGCCTTTCTTGGAAGCCGCTTGCTTGTAGTAACCGCTGAACTGACGCTCGAGCACGCCGTAGATACGACGGACTTTTTGTTTCTCACGCAGCTGGGTGCCGTAGTCGGACTGACGGCCACGGCGCTGACCGTGGATACCTGGGGCTGCTTCGATGTTGCACTTCGATTCCAGAGCGCGAACGCCACTCTTCAGGAACAGATCGGTGCCTTCACGACGAGACAGTTTGCATTTTGGACCAATGTAACGTGCCATTTATCTGTCTCCTGATTACACGCGACGCTTCTTCGGCGGACGGCACCCGTTATGCGGGATTGGCGTCACGTCGGTGATGCTGGCGATCTTATAGCCGCAGCCGTTCAGTGCACGAACAGCGGACTCACGACCTGGACCTGGACCCTTGACGTTGACGTCGAGGTTCTTCAGGCCGTATTCCAGCGCAGCTTGACCAGCACGTTCTGCAGCTACCTGAGCGGCGAACGGGGTCGATTTGCGGGAACCACGGAAACCCGAACCGCCGGAGGTAGCCCAGGACAGAGCGTTACCTTGACGATCGGTGATGGTCACGATGGTGTTGTTGAAAGACGCGTGGATGTGGGCGATGCCATCAACCACTGTCTTTTTGACTTTTTTACGAGGACGAGCAGCAGGTTTTGCCATGTCTAAATTCCTGTCGATTCGCTGGTGCGATTACTTGCGGATCGGCTTGCGCGGACCTTTACGGGTACGGGCATTGGTCTTGGTACGCTGACCGCGTACTGGCAGACCCCGACGATGACGCAGGCCGCGGTAGCAACCCAGGTCCATCAACCGCTTGATTTTCATGTTGATGTCGCGACGCAGGTCACCTTCAGTGGTGAACTTCGCAACTTCGCTACGCAGCTGTTCAATCTGCTCGTCGCTCAGATCCTTGATCTTTGCGGCTGGGTTTACCCCAGTGTCTGCACAGATTTTCTGTGCAGTGGTGCGACCAACACCGTAGATGTAGGTCAGCGAGATAACAGTATGCTTGTTATCTGGAATGTTAACGCCTGCAATACGGGCCATTCAGTGGGACTCCAATTGACAGCTACCTACGCCCCGGAAGCCAAGAAATAGGGCGCGAGATAATATCGCTGTAGAAACAATTAATCAACCCAGCAGCACACTAGCTGCTGGGCTTGAAGCGCAGATCACACTCAGCCTTGGCGCTGTTTGTGACGTGGTTCCGCGCTGCAAATTACTCGAACGACACCTTCGCGGCGAATAATTTTGCAGTTACGGCACAGTTTTTTCACCGATGCACGAACTTTCATCACCAACTCCTCGAACCTTAGGGGTTTCAGCGCAGCAGACCGCTGCCGCCGTAGCCTTTCAGGTTGGCTTTCTTCATCAGGGATTCGTACTGGTGCGAAACGAGGTGCGATTGTACTTGGGACATAAAGTCCATCACAACCACTACCACAATCAGCAACGAGGTCCCGCCAAGGTAGAACGGAACGTTTGCTGCGACCACCAGGAACTGGGGAAGCAGGCACACGGCCGTCATATAAAGAGCACCGAACATGGTCAAACGGGTCAGAACGCCATCAATGTAGCGCGCCGACTGCTCGCCAGGACGGATACCCGGAATAAAGGCACCGGACTTCTTCAGGTTTTCCGCTACGTCTTTCGGATTGAACATCAACGCCGTATAGAAGAAGCAGAAGAAAATGATCCCTGCACTAAACAGCAGAATATTCAACGGCTGACCAGGAGCGATCGACTGCGAGATGTCCTGCAACCAGCCCATACCCTCAGACTGACCGAACCAGGCACCCAGCGAAGCCGGAAACAGCAGAATGCTGCTTGCGAAAATAGCCGGAATAACACCGGCCATGTTCACTTTAAGCGGCAAGTGGCTCGTCTGCGCAGCAAAGACCTTGCGGCCCTGCTGACGCTTCGCGTAGTGAACAGCAATACGACGCTGACCACGCTCGATGAAGACCACAAAACCGATAATCGCTACTGCCAGCAAACCGATAGCGACCAGGGCGAAGATGTTGATATCGCCTGTACGCGCAGACTCGAAAGACTGCCCGATTGCTCTCGGAAGACCGGCAACGATACCCGCGAAAATAAGCATCGAGATACCGTTGCCCACACCGCGCTCGGTAATCTGCTCGCCTAGCCACATCATGAACATTGCGCCGGCCACAAACGTGGAAACCGCAACGAAATGGAAGCCGAAACCAGCAGCAAACGCCACACCCTGACCAGCCAGACCAATGGACATGCCAATGGCCTGGACCAACGCCAGAGTAACGGTGAGGTAGCGGGTGTACTGGCTGATCTTGCGACGGCCAGCTTCACCTTCCTTCTTCAACTGCTCCAGCTGTGGGCTGACAGCGGTCATGAGCTGCATGATGATCGATGCCGAAATGTACGGCATGATCCCCAGTGCAAATACGCTCATACGCTCCAGCGCACCGCCGGAAAACATGTTGAACAAGCTAAGAATGGTCCCCTCATTCTGTCGAAACAGTTCCGCCAGCCGCTCAGGGTTAACGCCTGGAACCGGGATGTGTGCGCCTATTCGATAGACGATGATCGCCAGGAACAGAAAACGCAGACGAGCCCAGAGTTCAGACATTCCGCCTTTGCCGAGCGAAGAGAGAGCACCTTGCTTAGCCATTTATTCCTCGAACTTGCCGCCAGCTGCTTCGATAGCCGCACGTGCACCTTTGGTGACGGCGATACCCTTGATGGTGACCGCGCGAGTAACTTCGCCCGACAGCATGATTTTCACACGCTGTACGTTCTGGTTAATCACGTTGGCGTCCTTCAGGGACTGAACGGTAACAACGTCGCCTTCCACTTTGGCCAGCTCGGACAGACGCACTTCTGCGCGGTCCATGGCTTTCAGGGAAACGAAGCCGAACTTCGGCAGACGACGGTGCAGCGGCTGTTGACCGCCTTCAAAGCCAGGAGCAATGGTGCCACCGGAGCGGGAGGTTTGACCTTTGTGGCCGCGGCCACCAGTCTTACCCAAACCACTACCGATACCACGACCCGGACGATGCTTCTCGCGACGGGAACCCGGCGCTGGACTCAGATCATTGAGTTTCATCGATTAACCCTCGACGCGCAGCATGTAGTAAGCCTTGTTGATCATCCCGCGATTCTCGGGAGTATCCAGGACTTCTACAGTGTGACCGATGCGGCGCAGACCCAGACCTTTAACACACAGTTTGTGGTTAGGCAGACGGCCGGCGGTGCTTTTGATCAGCGTTACTTTAACGGTAGCCATGATCAGAGAATCTCCTCAACGCTCTTGCCGCGCTTGGCAGCAATGGACTCAGGAGATTGCATAGCCTTCAGACCCTTGAAAGTGGCGTGAACCACGTTTACAGGGTTAGTCGAGCCGTAGCACTTGGCCAGGACGTTCTGAACGCCAGCAACTTCCAGGACGGCACGCATGGCGCCACCGGCGATGATACCGGTACCTTCGGAGGCAGGCTGCATGTAAACCTTCGACGCGCCATGGGCGGACTTGGTTGCGTACTGCAGAGTGGTGCCATCCAGGTCAACCTGAATCATGTTGCGGCGAGCAGCTTCCATAGCCTTCTGGATCGCAGCAGGTACTTCACGCGACTTACCACGGCCGAAACCAACGCGACCTTTGCCATCACCTACCACGGTCAGCGCGGTGAAGGTGAAGATACGGCCGCCTTTTACGGTCTTGGCAACGCGGTTAACCTGAACCAGCTTCTCGATGTAGCCTTCGTCGCGCTTTTGATCGTTATTTGCCATAACTTAGAACTCCAGCCCGCCTTCACGAGCAGCATCAGCCAGCGCTTTGACGCGGCCGTGATACTTGAAGCCGGAACGGTCAAAGGCAACTTGAGATACACCGGCGGCTTTCGCACGCTCAGCTACCAGCTTGCCAACCTTAGTGGCCGCGTCGATGTTGCCGGTGGCGCCATCACGCAGTTCTTTGTCCAAAGTCGAGGCACTGGCCAAGACTTTGCTGCCGTCGGCCGAGATGACCTGGGCGTAGATATGCTGCGAGGAGCGGAACACGCAGAGACGCACGACTTCGAGTTCGTGCATTTTCAGGCGTGCTTTGCGAGCGCGACGCAGACGAGTAACTTTTTTGTCGGTCATTTGCTATGCCCTACTTCTTCTTGGCTTCTTTACGACGGACTACTTCGTCCGCGTAACGCACACCCTTGCCTTTATAAGGCTCTGGTGGACGGAAGTCGCGGATTTCAGCGGCCACCTGACCTACCAGCTGCTTATCGATACCCTTGATCAGGATATCGGTCTGGCTTGGAGTTTCAGCGGTGATACCGGCTGGCAGTTCGTAGTCCACTGGATGCGAGAAGCCGAGCGCCAGGTTGAGCACGGTGCCTTTGGCTTGTGCTTTGTAACCAACACCGACCAGCTGGAGCTTGCGCTCGAAGCCTTGGCTTACGCCTTGGACCATGTTGTTTACCAGGGCACGGGTAGTACCGGCCATAGCGCGGGTCTGTTGATCGCCGTTGCGAGCAGCGAAACGCAGCTCACCAGCTTCTTCGATCACTTCTACAGACGAGTGAACATTCAGTTCGAGAGTGCCCTTGGCACCCTTCACCGAAAGCTGTTGGCCGGCGAATTTTACTTCGACGCCAGCTGGCAGCTTAACGGGGTTCTTAGCGACGCGAGACATGCTTATCCCCCCTTAGAACACTGTGCAGAGAACTTCGCCGCCAACACCGGCAGCGCGCGCAGCACGATCCGTCATCACACCTTTGTTGGTGGAGACGATAGACACGCCCAGACCGCCACGTACTTTCGGCAGTTCATCGACGGACTTGTACTGACGCAGACCTGGACGACTTACGCGCTTGACTTCCTCGATGACCGGACGGCCTTCGAAGTATTTCAGCTCGATGGAGAGCGATGGCTTTACATCGCTGCTGACTTGGTAGCCAGCAATGTAACCTTCGTCTTTCAGAACTTTGGCGACCGCAACCTTCAGAGTTGACGAAGGCATGCTTACGACGGACTTTTCAGCCATCTGGGCATTACGGATGCGAGTTAGCATGTCCGCTAACGGGTCCTGCATACTCATGGGCTAGACGCTCCTGATGCAAAAAAAATTAGCCTTTCGGCTACTACTGTCGCCCGAAGCTGCACGGAAAAACCCGGGCTCAGGCGAGCCGGTCATTCTAGACACATACCAAAAACGAAACAAGCCCCAAAAGGGGCTTGTTTCGATGCCGGGTCACCGGTGGTCGGAAGATCGCTCTTCCACCACCGGGACACTGCAGGTACGTCTTACCAGCTGGCTTTGACCAGACCTGGAACGTCACCGCGCATTGCTGCTTCACGCAGCTTGTTACGGCCGAGGCCGAACTTGCGGTAAACGCCGTGTGGACGACCAGTGATGCGGCAGCGGTTACGCAGGCGCGAAGCGCTGGCGTCACGTGGCTGCTTCTGCAGAGCTACAACCGCAGCGAAACGCTCTTCTGGAGTTACTTCCAGATTAACGATGATCGCTTTGAGCTCAGCACGCTTCTTGGCGAACTTAGCAACCGTCAGCTGACGCTTCAGCTCGCGGTTTTTCATGCTCTTCTTGGCCATTTTCCTACTCCAATCAGTTGCGGAACGGGAATTTGAAAGCACGCAGCAGAGCGCGGCCTTCGTCATCCGTACGAGCAGTGGTGGTCAGGGTAATGTCCAGACCGCGCAGAGCATCGATCTTGTCGTAGTCGATTTCCGGGAAGATGATCTGCTCTTTCACGCCCATGCTGTAGTTACCACGACCATCGAAGGACTTGGCATTCAGGCCGCGGAAGTCGCGAACCCGAGGCAGGGAGATCGCCAGCAGGCGGTCCAGGAACTCGTACATACGATCACGGCGCAGAGTGACTTTGACGCCGATCGGCCAACCTTCACGGACTTTGAAGCCTGCGATGGATTTCCGAGCGAAAGTCACAACGGCTTTTTGACCGGTGATCTTTTCCAGGTCAGCAACAGCGTGCTCGATGACTTTCTTGTCGCCGATCGCTTCGCCCAGACCCATGTTCAGGGTGATCTTGGTAACGCGCGGAACTTCCATCACGTTCGCCAGCTTAAGTTCTTCCTTAAGCTTCGGAGCGATTTCCTTCCGATAAATCTCTTTCAGTCGTGCCATGGTCTTCTACCTAGCAGTGTTCAAGCATCAACCGCTTTTTGGGTCGACTTGAAGACACGAATTTTTTTGCCTTCTTCTACTTTGAAACCAACGCGGTCAGCCTTGTTGGTTTCGCCGTTGAAAATGGCGACGTTGGAAGCGTGCAGAGGCGCTTCTTTCTCGACGATACCGCCTTGTACGCCCGACATCGGGTTAGGCTTGGTATGACGCTTCACCAGGTTGATCCCACCAACGACCAGACGGTCGTCAGCGAGCACCTTCAGCACCTTACCGCGCTTACCTTTGTCTTTGCCGGCGATCACGATGATCTCGTCGTCACGACGAATCTTTTGCATGTCGGATCTCCTTACAGCACTTCTGGGGCGAGCGAGACGATCTTCATGAACTTCTCGGTACGAAGTTCACGGGTCACTGGCCCAAAGATACGGGTGCCGATCGGCTCTTGCTTGTTGTTCAACAGAACAGCAGCGTTGCCATCAAAGCGAATGATGGAGCCGTCAGCGCGACGAACACCGTGGCGAGTGCGGACTACAACAGCAGTCATCACTTGGCCTTTTTTCACTTTACCGCGCGGAATTGCTTCCTTGACGGTTACTTTGATGATGTCACCGATACCGGCGTAACGGCGGTGCGAACCGCCGAGAACCTTGATGCACATGACGCGACGAGCGCCGCTGTTATCGGCCACATCGAGCATGGATTGAGTCTGAATCATAAAATTTCTCCGACCCTTAGCCCTTAGACTTCAACAGCGCGTTCGAGAACTTCAACCAGCGCCCAGGACTTGGTCTTGGCCAGCGGACGGGTTTCACGGATGGAAACCTTGTCGCCGATATGGCATTGGTTGTTTTCGTCGTGCGCGTGCAGCTTAGTCGAACGCTTAACGTATTTACCGTAGATCGGGTGCTTTACGCGACGCTCGATCAGAACGGTGATGGTCTTGTCCATCTTGTCGCTGACGACACGGCCAGTCAGCGTACGGACGGTTTTTTCAGCTTCAGCCATGATCACTTACCTGCCTGCTGGTTGAGCACAGTTTTCACGCGAGCAATGTCACGCTTAACTTGCGAGAGCAGGTGCGACTGCCCCAACTGGCCAGTTGCTTTCTGCATACGCAGATTGAACTGGTCGCGCAGCAGGCCGAGCAGTTGCTCGTTCAGCTGCTGTGCTGATTTTTCACGAAGTTCATTCGCTTTCATCACATCACCGTCCGCTTAACAAAGGAGGTGGCGAGAGGCAGCTTTGCAGCAGCCAGGGCGAAAGCCTCACGCGCCAGCTCTTCAGAAACACCCTCGATCTCGTACAGGACTTTGCCTGGCTGAATCTGGGCAACCCAGTACTCAACGGAACCCTTACCTTTACCCATCCGCACTTCGAGAGGCTTCTTGGTAACCGGCTTGTCCGGGAATACACGGATCCAGATCTTGCCGCCACGTTTTACGTGACGAGTCAGAGCACGACGTGCCGACTCGATCTGGCGAGCGGTGAGACGACCGCGAGCAACAGCTTTCAGGGCGAACTCGCCGAAGCTGACCTTGCTACCGCGCAGTGCCAGACCACGGTTGTGGCCAGTCATCTGCTTACGGAATTTTGTACGCTTTGGTTGCAACATTTGGCGTACCCCTTACTTAGCAGCTTTTTTACGAGGCGCTGGTGCTTGTGGTTTCAGTTCTTCTTGGCGACCACCAATAACTTCGCCTTTGAAGATCCAAACCTTGACACCGATCACACCGTAAGTGGTGTGAGCTTCGTAAGTGGCATAGTCGATATCGGCACGCAGGGTGTGCAGTGGCACACGACCTTCGCGATACCATTCAGTACGTGCGATTTCAGCACCGCCGAGACGACCGCTCACTTGGATCTTGATGCCCTTGGCACCAATACGCATGGCGTTCTGTACGGCGCGCTTCATAGCACGGCGGAACATGACACGACGCTCCAGCTGCTGAGCTACGCTCTGAGCAACCAGCATACCGTCGAGCTCCGGCTTGCGGATCTCTTCGATATTGATGTGCACAGGCACACCCATTTGCTTGGTCAGGTCCTGACGCAGTTTCTCAACATCTTCACCTTTCTTCCCGATAACGATACCTGGACGAGCGGTGTGGATGGTGATGCGTGCAGTTTGGGCCGGACGATGAATATCGATACGGCTCACGGACGCGCTTTTTAGTTTGTCTTGGAGGTACTCACGGGTTTGCAGATCCTTCAACAGGTAATCTGCGTAAGTCCTACCGTCGGCGTACCAGACGGAGGTGTGCTCCTTGACGATTCCCAGGCGAATGCCAGTGGGATGTACTTTCTGACCCATCTGTATCGACTCCGTTACTTGTCCGCAACCTTGACAGTGATATGGCAAGACCGCTTGACGATGCGATCAGCGCGGCCTTTGGCACGCGGCATGATGCGCTTCAGCGAACGCCCTTCGTTGACGAAAACGGTGGAGACCTTCAGGTCATCAACGTCTGCGCCTTCGTTGTGTTCGGCGTTGGCTACGGCCGACTCGAGGACTTTCTTCATGATTTCAGCAGCTTTCTTGCTGCTGAAGGCCAACAGGTTGAGCGCTTCGCCCACCTTCTTCCCGCGGATCTGGTCGGCGACCAAGCGGGCTTTCTGGGCGGAGATTCGAGCGCCCGACAACTTAGCGGCTACTTCCATTTCCTAACCCCTTAACGCTTGGCTTTCTTGTCAGCCACGTGCCCGCGGTAGGTGCGGGTACCGGCAAACTCGCCCAGTTTATGGCCGACCATGTCTTCGTTCACGAGAACTGGGACATGTTGACGACCGTTGTGTACCGCGATGGTCAGACCGACCATTTGTGGCAGGATCATCGAACGACGCGACCAGGTTTTAACTGGTTTGCGATCGTTCTTTTCCGCCGCCACTTCGATCTTCTTCAGTAGGTGAAGATCGATAAAAGGACCTTTTTTCAGAGAACGTGGCACTGTCGTATCCCTCTATTTACTTGCGACGACGGACGATCATTTTGTCGGTACGCTTATTACCACGAGTCTTCGCACCCTTGGTCGGGAAGCCCCATGGCGATACCGGATGACGACCACCGGAGGTACGACCTTCACCACCACCATGTGGGTGGTCAACCGGGTTCATGGCAACACCACGAACGGTTGGGCGAACGCCACGCCAGCGTTTGGCACCAGCTTTACCCAGCGAACGCAGGCTGTGCTCGGAGTTCGAGACTTCGCCCAGGGTCGCACGGCACTCAGCCAGTACTTTACGCATTTCGCCAGAGCGCAGACGCAGGGTCACGTAGACACCTTCGCGAGCGATGAGCTGAGCCGAAGCACCAGCGGAACGAGCGATTTGCGCACCCTTACCCGGCTTCAGTTCGATGCCGTGAATGGTGCTACCGACTGGGATGTTACGCAGCTGCAGCGAGTTGCCCGGCTTGATAGGAGCCAGAGCACCTGCGATCAGCTGGTCACCAGCGCTCACGCCTTTAGGGGCGATGATGTAGCGACGTTCGCCGTCCGCATAGCACAGCAGAGCGATGTGAGCAGTACGGTTTGGATCGTATTCGATACGCTCGACAGTGGCGGCGATGCCGTCCTTGTCGTTGCGACGGAAGTCGACCAGACGGTAATGCTGCTTATGACCACCACCAACGTGACGAGTGGTAATACGGCCATTGTTGTTACGACCACCAGACTTCGATTTTTTCTCGAGCAGCGGTGCGTGAGGAGCGCCTTTATGCAGCTCCTTGTTGACCACCTTGACCACAAAACGGCGGCCAGGGGAAGTCGGTTTGCATTTAACGATTGCCATGATGCACCCCTTCCTTACTCAGCACTGCTGCTGAAATCGAGATCTTGGCCTGGTTGAAGGGAGATGATCGCCTTCTTCCAGTCATTACGCTTGCCCAGGCCGCGAGCGGTGCGCTTGGACTTACCCAGAACGTTCAGGGTAGTTACGCTTTCCACTTTCACGCTGAACAGGCTTTCGACGGCCTTCTTGATTTCCAGCTTGGTTGCGTCAGTAGCAACCTTGAAAACGAACTGGCCTTTCTTGTCAGCCAGAACCGTGGCCTTCTCGGAAACGTGCGGGCCAAGTAGAACTTTAAATACGCGTTCCTGGTTCATCCCAGCAGCTCCTCGAATTTCTTCACGGCCGACACAGTGATCAACACTTTGTCGTATGCGATCAGACTGACCGGATCGGAGGCCTGTACATCGCGCACGTCAACGTGCGGCAGGTTACGGGCAGCCAGGTACAGATTCTGATCAACAGCATCAGAAACGATCAGTACATCGCTCAGACCCATGCCATTCAGCTTGTTCAGCAGGTCTTTGGTTTTCGGTGCTTCAACAGCGAAGTCTTGAACCACGACCAGACGGTCGGTACGCACCAGCTCAGCGAGGATGGAACGCATTGCTGCGCGGTACATCTTCTTGTTGAGCTTCTGCGAGTGATCCTGAGGACGAGCTGCGAAAGTGGTACCGCCGCCACGCCAGATTGGGCTACGGATAGTACCGGCACGAGCGCGACCAGTACCCTTCTGACGCCAAGGGCGCTTACCGCCACCAGATACGTCGGAACGGGTTTTCTGCTGCTTGGTGCCTTGACGGCCGCCGGCCATGTAGGCCACGACTGCTTGGTGAACCAGCGTCTCGTTGAATTCGCCACCGAAAGTCAGTTCGGAAACTTCGATCGCTTGAGCGTCATTTACATTTAGTTGCATGTCAGCTTCCCCTTAACCGCGAGCCTTGGCAGCCGGACGCACAACCAAATTGCCACCAGTGGCGCCCGGAACGGCACCCTTGACCAGCAACAGATTGCGTTCAGCGTCGACGCGCACTACTTCCAGGGACTGAACGGTCACGCGCTCGGCGCCCATGTGACCGGACATTTTTTTGCCCTTGAATACACGACCAGGAGTCTGGCACTGGCCGATAGAGCCCGGGACGCGGTGGGAAACGGAGTTACCGTGGGTGTTGTCTTGACCGCGGAAGTTCCAGCGCTTGATGGTACCGGCAAAGCCTTTACCCTTGGACTGACCGGTAACATCTACCAGTTGGCCTGCAGCGAAGAGTTCAGCGTTGATCAAGTCGCCAGCCTGGTATTCGCCGTCTTCAAGACGGAATTCCCAGACACCACGACCAGCGGCAACGTTTGCTTTAGCGAAGTGGCCTGCTTGAGCAGCAGTCACACGCGAAGCACGACGCTCACCGACAGTGACTTGCACTGCACGATAGCCATCGGTTTCTTCAGTTTTGAACTGGGTGACGCGATTCGGCTCGATCTCAATGACCGTGACCGGAATGGAGACACCTTCTTCGGTGAAAATGCGGGTCATACCGCACTTACGACCGACTACACCAATAGTCATGTTGTAAACCTCATGAGTGTACGGGGCTTTCACCCGCTATGGCCGCCCATTTCAGAGCGTTACACGACTAAGACCCAAGTCTTAGCCGAGGCTGATCTGCACTTCCACACCTGCTGCAAGATCAAGCTTCATAAGCGCATCAACGGTTTTATCCGTTGGCTGGACGATGTCCAGAACGCGCTTATGAGTACGGATCTCGTACTGGTCGCGCGCGTCTTTGTTGACGTGCGGGGAGACCAGAACGGTGAACCGCTCTTTACGGGTAGGCAGTGGAATTGGACCACGTACCTGAGCACCAGTACGTTTCGCGGTTTCCACGATTTCCTGGGTGGATTGGTCGATCAGGCGATGGTCAAAAGCCTTCAACCTGATACGGATTTGCTGATTTTGCATTGGATTTCAGACTCCAGGCTGCTATTCCCACCGGGCGCACTACGCCCGTTAAAAGGAGGCGTGATTCTATAGACGCCCCCATTAGGTGTCAACCCAATAAAAAAACCCCCGCTAAGCGGGGGTTTTTTCATCGATCGAAATTACTCGATGATTTTGGCTACGACGCCGGCGCCGACGGTACGACCGCCTTCACGGATAGCGAAGCGCAGACCATCTTCCATCGCGATGGTTTTGATCAGGGTAACAGTCATCTGAATGTTATCGCCTGGCATTACCATTTCAACGCCTTCTGGCAGCTCGCAGTTACCAGTCACGTCAGTAGTACGGAAGTAGAACTGTGGACGGTAGCCTTTGAAGAACGGAGTATGACGGCCGCCTTCTTCCTTGCTCAGAACGTAAACTTCTGCGGTGAACTTGGTGTGCGGCTTGACCGAACCTGGCTTGACCAGAACCTGGCCACGCTCAACGTCGTCACGCTTGGTGCCACGCAGCAGAACGCCGCAGTTCTCGCCAGCACGACCTTCGTCCAGCAGCTTGCGGAACATCTCAACACCAGTACAGGTAGTGGTGGTGGTGTCACGCAGACCAACGATTTCCAGCGGATCCTGAACGCGGACGATGCCACGCTCGATACGACCGGTAACAACGGTACCACGACCCGAGATCGAGAATACGTCTTCGATTGGCATCAGGAACGGCTTGTCGATAGCACGCTCAGGCTCTGGGATGTAGCTATCCAGAGTCTCAACCAGCTTCTTGACAGCGGTGGTGCCCATTTCGTTGTCGTCTTTGCCTTCCAGCGCCATACGAGCCGAACCGATGATGATCGGAGTGTCGTCGCCTGGGAAGTCATAGGTGGACAGCAGGTCGCGAACTTCCATCTCGACCAGTTCCAGCAGCTCAGCGTCGTCTACCAGGTCAGCCTTGTTCAGGAAGACCACGATGTACGGAACGCCAACCTGACGGGACAGCAGGATGTGCTCACGGGTTTGTGGCATCGGACCATCGGCGGCCGAGCAAACCAGGATCGCGCCGTCCATCTGGGCAGCACCGGTGATCATGTTCTTCACATAGTCAGCGTGACCTGGGCAGTCAACGTGAGCGTAGTGACGAATTTTCGAGTTGTACTCAACGTGAGCGGTGTTGATGGTGATACCGCGCGCTTTCTCTTCTGGAGCCGAGTCGATCTTGTCGAACTCAACGACTGCCGAACCGAAAACTTCGGAGCAGACGCGAGTCAGAGCTGCAGTCAGAGTGGTCTTACCGTGGTCAACGTGGCCGATAGTGCCGACGTTAACGTGGGGAAGGGAACGATCAAATTTTTCTTTAGCCACGACAGTGAACCTCTTGCCTAAAGGGCTGGATTAGCCTTGTTTTTTAACGAGCGCTTCGACGATGTTCGCCGGAGCTTCGGAGTATTTGGAGAATTCCATGGAGTAGCTCGCGCGACCCTGAGACATGGAACGAACGTCGGTCGCATAACCGAACATTTCACCCAGCGGCACCTCAGCACGGATCACCTTGCCGGAGACCGAGTCTTCCATACCTTGGATCAGACCACGACGACGGTTCAGGTCACCCATCACGTCACCCATGTAGTCCTCTGGGGTTACTACTTCTACCTTCATGATCGGCTCAAGCACCTTACCGCCACCTTTGGTAGCCAGTTGCTTGGTCGCCATGGAGGCAGCCACCTTGAACGCCATCTCGTTGGAGTCGACGTCGTGGTAGGAACCATCGAACACGGCTGCCTTCAGGCCGATCAGCGGATAGCCGGCAACAATGCCGTTCTTCATCTGCTCTTCGATACCCTTCTGGATCGCCGGGATGTATTCCTTAGGAACCACACCACCTACAACTTCGTTGGTGAATTCCAGACCTTCGGTAATGTTGCCCTGAGCGTCTACTGATGGCTGCGAGAAGCGAATCCAGCAGTGACCGAACTGACCGCGACCACCGGACTGACGAACGAACTTGCCTTCGATCTCGACGTTGTCCTTGCTGATCTGCTCGCGGTACGAAACCTGCGGCTTACCAATGTTGGCCTCAACGTTGAATTCGCGCTTCATGCGGTCAACAAGGATGTCCAGGTGAAGCTCGCCCATACCGGAGATGATGGTTTGGCCGGTTTCTTCATCGGTCTTGACGCGGAACGACGGGTCTTCCTGAGCCAGCTTGCCCAGTGCGATACCCATCTTCTCCTGGTCCTGCTTGGTCTTCGGCTCAACAGCTACCGAGATCACAGGCTCCGGGAAGTCCATACGCTCAAGAATGATTGGCTTGTCGGCGTTGCACAGAGTGTCACCAGTGGTGACGTCCTTCATGCCGATCAGGGCAGCGATGTCGCCCGCCAGAACTTCCTTGATTTCTTCACGCTGGTTGGCGTGCATCTGCACCATACGACCAACGCGCTCTTTCTTGCCCTTGACCGAGTTGATCACGGAATCGCCAGACTGCAGCATGCCCGAGTAAACGCGCACGAAGGTCAGGGTACCCACGAACGGGTCAGTAGCAATCTTGAACGCCAGAGCCGAGAACGGCTGGCTGTCATCTGCATGACGCTCGTCGTAGTCAGCCTCGACCAGCTCTTCCTTTGGCTTCTCGATCAGGTCTGGGTGGATACCCTTGATCGCAGGAATCTCGGTCGGAGCAGGCAGGAAGTCGATAACAGCATCGAGAACCAGAGGAACGCCCTTGTTCTTGAAGGAAGAACCACAAACAGCCGGAACGATCTCGCTAGCCAGGGTGCGCGCACGCAGGCCTGCCTTGATCTCGTCGACGGTCAGCTCACCTTCTTCAAGGTACTTGTTCATCAGCTCTTCGTTGGCTTCGGCAGCAGCCTCAACCATGTTGGCACGCCATTCTTCAGCCAGGTCCAGCATATCGGCAGGAATTTCTTCCTCGCGATAGGTGGTGCCTTTGTCGTCGTCGTTCCAGTAGATAGCCTTCATCTTGATCAGATCGACCTGACCCTGGAAGTTCTCTTCCGAACCGATGGCCAACTGAACAGGAACCGGGGTGTGACCCAGACGGTTCTTGATCTGACCTACGACGCGCAGGAAGTCGGCACCGGCACGGTCCATTTTGTTCACGTAAACAACACGTGGAACACCGTATTTGTTGGCTTGACGCCATACGGTTTCGGACTGCGGCTCAACGCCGGAGGTACCGCAGAACACAACGACCGCACCGTCAAGTACGCGCAGCGAACGCTCAACTTCAATAGTGAAGTCAACGTGGCCAGGGGTATCGATGACGTTTACGCGATAGTTGTCGTACTGACCACGGGAACCCTGCCAGAAAGTGGTAACAGCAGCGGAGGTAATGGTAATACCCCGCTCCTGTTCCTGCACCATCCAGTCGGTGGTCGCGGCGCCATCATGCACCTCGCCCATTTTGTGGCTCAGGCCTGTGTAGAACAGGATCCGCTCGGTAGTGGTAGTTTTACCCGCATCAACGTGCGCGCAAATACCAATGTTACGGTAGCGGTTGATTGGTGTAGTACGAGCCATAAAGCCCTCGCGAAAATAGTGATGCCAGAATTAGAAGCGGTAGTGCGAGAACGCTTTGTTGGCTTCGGCCATACGGTGTACGTCTTCACGCTTCTTGACTGCAGCACCTTTGCCTTCAGCAGCATCCAGCAATTCGCCGGCCAGGCGCAGAGCCATGGACTTCTCGCCACGCTTACGGGCGTAGTCTACCAACCAGCGCATTGCCAGAGCGTTACGACGGGATGGACGAACTTCAACAGGAACCTGGTAAGTAGCACCGCCAACACGGCGCGACTTCACTTCGACCAGCGGAGCGATGGCGTCGAGAGCTTTCTCGAAGATTTCCAGGGGATCGCTGTTCTTGCGCTCTTTGACCTTGTCCAGCGCACCGTAAACGATACGCTCGGCAACGGCCTTTTTGCCGCTTTCCATCACGTGGTTCATGAACTTGGCGAGGATCTGGCTTCCGTATTTCGGATCGTCCAGAATCTCACGCTTGGCTGCTACACGACGTCTTGGCATTGATAAGCCCTCAAACGGTCTTCAGGTTAGCCCGGGACATCCACCCTCTCGAGGGTTTGCGCCCGACCTTACTCTTATCGACTCAAAAAAATGAATGAACTACTGCAAGCGACCAATTACTTCGGACGCTTGGTACCGTACTTCGAACGACCCTGGTTACGGCCTTTAACGCCCGAGGTATCCAGAGAGCCGCGAACGGTGTGGTAACGAACACCTGGCAAGTCTTTTACACGGCCGCCGCGAATCAGTACGACGCTGTGCTCTTGCAGGTTGTGGCCTTCACCGCCGATGTACGAGGAAACCTCGAAACCGTTGGTCAGACGCACACGGCATACTTTACGCAGTGCCGAGTTAGGTTTTTTCGGCGTAGTAGTGTACACACGGGTGCACACGCCACGACGTTGCGGGCAGTTCTGCAGCGCAGGTACGTCGGATTTCTCGACGGTACGCTTACGCGGCTGACGTACCAGCTGGTTGATAGTTGCCATCTACTAGCTCCACTGTTGTCTTGCGACGCTATTGTCTTGCAAGAAAGCATAAATTGGCAGGGCAGAGCCCTACCAAATTTAGGGGTACAAGAGTCTAAAGAGGATCTTGTACTCAGTCAAGACAAGGCCCCGGCTTACCGACTCCGGTCATCGGTGACAATTCATGTCACCGATGACTGAAGAAGATCCGCCGAGGCCCTGCCCTACTGTCAGTTACCGCTGGAATTCAGCGCTTCGGTCAGTGCGGCTTCCACCTCACTGGCACTTACGCGCAGCGGCTTGTCGGCATCACGGCGACGCTTGCGCTCGCTGTGGTATGCCAGACCAGTACCGGCCGGGATCAGACGACCCACGACCACGTTTTCTTTCAGGCCGCGCAGGTAATCGCGCTTGCCGGTTACCGCCGCCTCGGTCAGAACTCGAGTGGTCTCCTGGAAGGAGGCCGCCGAGATGAACGATTCGGTGGACAGCGAGGCCTTGGTGATACCCAGCAGCACACGCGAGAACTTGGACACGAACTTGTCGTCGGCAGCCAGGCGCTCGTTTTCGACCAGCACGTGAGTCAACTCCATCTGGTCACCTTTGATGAAGGTGGAGTCGCCAGACTCGCTGATCTCAACTTTACGCAGCATCTGACGCAGAATGGTCTCGATGTGCTTGTCGTTGATCTTCACGCCTTGCAGACGATAAACGTCCTGAATCTCGTTGACGATGTACTTGGCCAGCGCGCTCACACCCAGCAGACGCAGGATGTCATGCGGATCGCTCGGACCGTCGGAGATAACTTCGCCGCGGTTCACTTGTTCGCCTTCGAAGACGTTCAGGTGACGCCACTTCGGAATCAGCTCTTCGTACGGATCGGTACCGTCGTTCGGAGTGATGACCAGACGGCGCTTGCCTTTGGTCTCCTTGCCGAATGCGATGGTGCCGCTGACTTCCGCAAGAATCGAAGCTTCTTTTGGACGACGCGCTTCGAACAGGTCGGCAACACGCGGCAGACCACCGGTGATGTCACGGGTCTTCGACGTTTCTTGCGGGATACGCGCGATAACGTCACCAACACCGATCTGAGAACCGTCCGCCACACCGACCAGGGCGTTCGCCGGCAGGAAGTACTGTGCCGGTACGTCGGTACCTGGCAGCAGCAGGTCCTTGCCATTGGCGTCGACCATCTTGATTGCAGGACGAATTTCCTTACCTGCAGCCGGACGGTCTTTGACGTCCAGAACCTCGATGTTGGTCAGGCCGGTCAGTTCGTCTGTCTGACGCTTGATCGTGATGCCTTCTTCCATGCCCACGAAGGTCACGGTACCTTTCATTTCGGTAACGATCGGGTGGGTGTGCGGGTCCCACTTGGCGACGATTGCGCCAGCGTCGACCTTGTCGCCTTCCTTGACCGAAATCACCGCACCGTAAGGCAGCTTGTAACGCTCACGCTCACGACCGAATTCGTCGGCAATGGCCAGCTCACCGGAACGCGACACCGCGACCAGGTTGCCATCAGCACGCTCAACCTGCTTCAGGTTATGCAGACGGACCATACCGCCGTTCTTCACTTGGACGCTGTCGGCAGCCGAGGTCCGGCTTGCAGCACCACCGATGTGGAACGTACGCATGGTCAGCTGGGTACCCGGCTCACCGATCGACTGTGCAGCGATAACGCCGACAGCTTCACCGATGTTCACCTGGTGACCACGGGCCAGATCACGGCCGTAGCACTTGGCGCAGATACCGTAGCGGGTTTCGCAACTGATTGGCGAGCGGACGATTACTTCGTCGATGCTGTTCAGTTCGATGAACTCAACCCACTTCTCGTCGACCAGGGTACCGGCCGGAACGATCACGTCGTCGGTGCCTGGCTTGAACACGTCGCGGGCGATAACACGGCCCAGTACGCGCTCACCCAGTGGCTCGACCACGTCGCCGCCTTCAATGTGCGGCGTCATCAGCAGACCTTGCTCGGTGCCGCAGTCGATCTCGGTCACGACCAGATCCTGGGCAACGTCTACCAGACGACGGGTCAGGTAACCGGAGTTCGCGGTTTTCAACGCGGTATCCGCCAGACCTTTACGAGCACCGTGAGTCGAGATGAAGTACTGGAGTACGCTCAGACCTTCACGGAAGTTCGCAGTGATCGGCGTCTCGATGATCGAGCCGTCCGGCTTGGCCATCAGACCACGCATACCCGCCAACTGACGGATCTGAGCAGCCGAACCCCGGGCACCGGAGTCAGCCATCATGTACATCGAGTTGAACGATTCCTGCTCGACTTCGTTACCTTCGCGGTCGATGACTTTCTCTTTCGAGAGGTTGGCCATCATCGCCTTGGAAACTTCATCGTTCGCCTTCGACCACAAGTCGATGACCTTGTTGTACTTCTCGCCCTGGGTAACCAGGCCGGAGGCGTACTGGCTCTCGATTTCCTTCACTTCATCAGTTGCGGTACCGATGATGCGGGCCTTCTCATCCGGGATAACGAAGTCGTTAACACCGATGGAGACGCCGGAAATGGTCGAGTAGGCAAAACCGGTGTACATCAGCTGGTCAGCGAAGATCACGGTCTCTTTCAGACCAACCACGCGGTAGCACTGGTTGATCAGCTTGGAGATCGCCTTTTTCTTCATAGGCTGGTTGACCACGTCGTACGACAGACCTGGCGGCACAACCTGGAACAGCAGCGCACGGCCGACAGTGGTGTCGACGATACGGGTGTTCTTGACGCTGCCACCATCACGGTCGTTCACGGTTTCGTTGATACGAACCTTGATCTTCGCGTGCAGGGCAGCTTCGCCGGCGCGGAATACGCGGTCGACTTCCTGCAGGTCAGCGAACACGCGACCTTCGCCCTTGGCATTGATGGCTTCACGGGTCATGTAGTACAGACCCAGTACAACGTCCTGCGAAGGAACGATGATTGGCTCACCGTTGGCTGGCGACAGGATGTTGTTGGTCGACATCATCAGCGCGCGCGCTTCCAACTGGGCTTCCAGCGTCAGCGGCACGTGCACGGCCATTTGGTCACCGTCGAAGTCGGCGTTGTACGCGGCGCAGACCAGAGGGTGCAGCTGGATAGCCTTACCTTCGATCAGAACCGGTTCAAAGGCCTGGATACCCAGACGGTGAAGGGTCGGTGCACGGTTGAGCAGTACGGGGTGTTCGCGAATCACTTCAGCGAGAACGTCCCAGACCTCAGGCAGCTCGCGCTCGACCATCTTCTTGGCAGCCTTGATGGTGGTCGCCAGACCACGCATTTCCAGCTTGCCGAAGATGAACGGTTTGAACAGCTCCAGGGCCATTTTCTTCGGCAGACCGCACTGATGCAGACGCAGGGTCGGGCCTACGGTAATTACCGAACGACCAGAGTAGTCAACGCGCTTACCGAGCAAGTTCTGACGGAAACGACCCTGTTTACCCTTGATCATGTCAGCCAGGGATTTCAGAGGACGCTTGTTCGAACCGGTGATTGCGCGACCACGACGACCGTTGTCCAGCAGGGCGTCGACCGCTTCCTGCAGCATGCGCTTTTCGTTGCGCACGATGATGTCCGGAGCGGACAGATCGAGCAGGCGCTTCAGACGGTTGTTACGGTTGATTACGCGGCGATACAGGTCGTTCAGGTCGGAAGTCGCGAAGCGACCGCCATCCAGCGGAACCAGAGGACGCAGATCTGGCGGCAGAACCGGCAGAACGGTCAGGACCATCCACTCAGGCAGGTTGCCCGAGCCTTGGAAGGCTTCCATCAGTTTCAGACGCTTGGACAGCTTCTTGATCTTGGTTTCCGAGTTGGTCTGCGGAATTTCTTCGCGCAGGCGGCCAATCTCGTGCTCCAGGTCGATAGCGTGCAGCAGCTCGCGGACAGCTTCGGCACCCATACGGGCATCGAAATCGTCACCGAACTCTTCCAGCGCTTCGAAGTACTGCTCGTCGTTCAGCAGCTGGCCTTTTTCCAGGGTGGTCATGCCCGGGTCGATAACGACATAGCTCTCGAAATAGAGAACGCGTTCGATATCACGCAGGGTCATGTCCATCAGCAGGCCAATACGGGACGGCAGGGACTTCAGGAACCAGATGTGGGCAACCGGAGAAGCCAACTCGATGTGAGCCATGCGCTCACGACGAACCTTGGCCAGCGCGACTTCAACGCCGCACTTCTCACAGATCACACCACGGTGCTTCAGGCGCTTGTACTTGCCGCACAGGCACTCGTAGTCTTTGACTGGGCCAAAGATCTTGGCGCAGAACAGGCCGTCACGCTCAGGCTTGAACGTACGGTAGTTGATGGTTTCCGGCTTTTTTACTTCACCGAACGACCACGAACGGATCATCTCAGGCGAGGCCAGTCCGATACGGATGGCGTCGAACTCTTCGACTTGACCCTGGTTTTTCAGCAAATTCAGTAGGTCTTTCAAGGCCTTTCCTCCTGGCGGAGCAGGGAGCGGGCTTTTCAGCCACGCCCCCGATTCGCGTCACGTGTTATTCGGTTTCCAGATCGATATCGATACCGAGCGAACGGATCTCTTTGATCAACACGTTGAAGGACTCGGGCATGCCCGGCTCCATACGGTGATCGCCGTCCACGATGTTTTTGTACATCTTGGTCCGGCCGTTCACGTCGTCCGACTTCACTGTGAGCATTTCTTGCAGGGTGTATGCCGCGCCGTATGCTTCCAGCGCCCACACTTCCATCTCCCCGAAACGCTGACCACCGAACTGCGCCTTACCACCCAGCGGCTGCTGGGTAACCAGGCTGTAAGAACCAGTGGAACGCGCGTGCATCTTGTCGTCCACCAAGTGGTTCAGCTTGAGCATGTACATGTAACCAACGGTCACTGGACGCTCGAACTTGTTGCCGGTACGACCGTCGAACAGCACCATCTGGCCGCTCTCTGGCATGTCAGCCAGCTTGAGCATGGCCTTGATCTCGCTCTCTTTGGCACCGTCGAAGACCGGGGTGGCCATAGGCACGCCCTTCTTCAGGTTGCCAGCGAGCTCGAGGATCTCCTGGTCGGTGAACTCTTCCAGGTTTTCCTGGCGACCGCCGATCTCGTTGTAGATCTCAGTCAGGAAGCCGCGCAGTTCTGCGACCTTACGCTGCTCTTCGAGCATGCGGTTGATCTTCTCGCCCAGACCTTTGGCTGCGAGGCCCAAGTGGGTTTCGAGGATCTGACCAACGTTCATACGCGAAGGTACGCCCAGCGGGTTGAGAACCACGTCGACCGGAGTACCGTCGGCGTCGTGCGGCATGTCTTCGACCGGCATGATCACGGAGACCACACCTTTGTTACCGTGACGACCGGCCATCTTGTCGCCCGGCTGAATGCGACGACGGATTGCCAGGTAGACCTTGACGATCTTCAGCACGCCCGGAGCCAGGTCATCGCCTTGCTGCAGTTTGCGCTTCTTGTCTTCGAACTTGTCGTCCAGCAGACGGCGGCGATCAACGATGTAGGCCTGAGCTTTTTCCAGCTGTTCGTTCAGCGCATCTTCAGCCATGCGCAGTTTGAACCACTGGCCGTGTTCCAGACCGTCCAGGACTTCGTTGGTGACCACGGTGCCTTTCTTCAGGCCCGCACCACCATCGACTACCTGACCATTCAGCGCGGAACGCAGACGCTCGAAGGTCGCACCTTCAACGATACGGAACTCTTCGTTCAGGTCCTTGCGGATCTCGTCCAGCTGCATCTTCTCGATGGACAGCGCACGACTGTCGCGCTCGACGCCATCACGGGTGAAGACCTGTACGTCAATGACGGTACCCTTGGTGCCGGTCGGCACGCGCAGGGAGGTGTCTTTAACGTCGCTAGCCTTCTCACCGAAGATTGCGCGCAGCAGCTTCTCTTCCGGAGTCAGTTGAGTCTCGCCTTTTGGCGTGACTTTACCGACCAGGATGTCACCAGCGCCGACCTCGGCACCAACGTAGACGATACCGGCTTCGTCCAGCTTGTTCAGCGCAGCTTCACCGACGTTCGGGATGTCCGCGGTGATTTCCTCTGGGCCAAGCTTGGTGTCACGCGCCACACAGGTCAGTTCCTGGATGTGGATCGTGGTGAAGCGGTCTTCCTGAACAACACGCTCGGACAGGCAGATGGAGTCTTCGAAGTTGAAGCCGTTCCACGCCATGAACGCGATACGCATGTTCTGACCCAGTGCCAGTTCACCCATGTCGGTGGACGGGCCGTCGGCCATGATGTCGCTGCGCTTGACCACATCACCTTTGCTGACCAGCGGACGCTGGTTGATGCAGGTGTTCTGGTTCGAGCGGGTGTACTTGGTCAGGTTGTAGATGTCGACACCAGCTTCGCCGGTTTCAACTTCGTCATCTGCAACACGAACAACGATACGGCTGGCATCAACGGAGTCGATCACGCCGCCACGACGGGCCACGACGCAAACGCCGGAGTCGCGAGCAACGTTACGCTCCATGCCGGTACCTACCAGCGGCTTGTCGGCACGCAGGGTTGGTACAGCCTGACGCTGCATGTTCGAACCCATCAATGCACGGTTGGCGTCGTCGTGCTCGAGGAACGGAATCAGCGACGCAGCAACCGAAACTACCTGCTTCGGCGAAACGTCCATCAGGGTCACATCTTCAGGTGCCTTGACGGTGAATTCGTTCAGGTGACGAACAGCTACCAGCTCATCGATCAGTTGCTTCTTCTCGTTCATCGCGGCCGAAGCCTGTGCGATGACGTGATCAGCTTCTTCGATCGCCGACAGGAACACGATCTCGTCGGTAACCACGCCCTCTTTAACCACACGGTACGGGCTTTCCAGGAAGCCGTACTGGTTGGTGCGAGCATAGGCCGCCAGGGAGTTGATCAGACCGATGTTCGGACCTTCAGGGGTCTCGATCGGGCAAACTCGACCGTAGTGAGTCGGGTGTACGTCACGGACTTCGAAGCCTGCGCGCTCACGAGTCAAACCACCAGGGCCGAGTGCGGAGACACGACGCTTGTGGGTAATCTCGGAAAGCGGGTTGTTCTGGTCCATGAACTGCGAGAGCTGGCTGGAGCCGAAGAACTCTTTGACCGCGGCTGCAACTGGCTTGGCGTTGATCAGGTCCTGAGGCATCAGGCCTTCACTTTCGGCCATCGACAGACGCTCTTTGACCGCGCGCTCAACACGCACCAGGCCAACGCGGAACTGGTTCTCGGCCATCTCGCCTACACAGCGAACACGGCGGTTACCCAGGTGGTCGATGTCGTCGACGATGCCTTTGCCGTTACGGATGTCGACGAGGGTCTTCAGAACCTCGACGATATCTTCCTTGCTCAGCACGCCCGAACCTTCGATCTCGGTGCGACCGATACGACGGTTGAACTTCATGCGGCCTACGGCAGACAGGTCGTAGCGCTCGGCACTGAAGAACAGGTTGTTGAACAGGGTTTCTGCGGCGTCCTTGGTTGGCGGCTCGCCAGGACGCATCATGCGATAGATCTCGACCAGCGCTTCCAGTTGGTTGCTGGTGGAGTCGATCTTCAGGGTATCCGAGACGAACGGACCGCAGTCGATATCGTTGGTGTACAGCGTCTTGATGAGGACAACTTGAGCCTTGGCGATCTTGATCAGCAGCTCAGTGGTCAGCTCGACGTTGCACTCGGCAAGGATTTCGCCGGTAGCCGGGTGCACGATCGCCTTAGCGGTGGTGCGGCCCAGCAAGTACTCCATCGGCACTTCCAGTTGCTTGACGCCAGATTTTTCCAACTGGTTGATGTGGCGGGCAGTGATCCGACGACCTTGCTCGACAATGATCTTGCCGTTCTCGTCCTGGATGTCCATCACCGCGATTTCACCACGCAGGCGCTGAGGCACCAGCTCCAGGCTCAGCTTCTCGCCGGACACATGGAATACGTTGGTGGTGTAGAAGGCGTCCAGCACTTCTTCAGTGCTATAGCCCAGCGCACGCAGCAGCACCGAAGCCGGCAGCTTGCGGCGACGGTCGATACGGACAAACACGCAGTCTTTCGGGTCGAACTCGAAGTCCAACCACGAACCGCGGTAAGGAATGATACGAGCGGAGTACAGCAGTTTGCCGGAGCTGTGAGTCTTGCCACGGTCGTGGTCGAAGAACACACCTGGCGAGCGGTGCAACTGGGAAACGATTACACGCTCGGTACCGTTGATAACGAAGGTACCGTTCTCAGTCATCAGGGGAATTTCACCCATGTAGACTTCTTGCTCTTTGATGTCCTTGATCGCTTTGTTCGACGATTCTTTGTCGAAAATGATCAGACGGACCTTTACCCGCAGCGGAACGGCATAGGTTACGCCACGCAGTACGCATTCTTTGACATCAAAGGCCGGTTCGCCCAGACGATAGCCAACGTACTCCAGGGCAGCATTGCCGGAGTAGCTGATGATCGGGAAAACCGATTTGAAGGCCGCATGCAGGCCCACGTCGCGGAACTGATCTTTGGTCGCTCCCGCTTGCAAGAATTCACGATACGAATCCAGCTGGATGGCCAGGAGGTAAGGCACATCCATGACGTCCGGCAACTTGCTAAAGTCCTTGCGGATACGTTTTTTCTCAGTGTATGAGTAAGCCATCAGCGTTCCCCAGCTTGGTCACCTGCTTGTTTGGCCCCCCCCGGCGGGAGTAGCCAGAAAATCGTGCAAACCCCTTGGTTTGCGCCACCATCGTCGGTGGTTGCATCTCGTTATCGGCGCCGGCCTGACCGGCAGCCAATAACGGAAAAAGGCCGGTGGCAAGAGCCACCAGCCATCAGCCGTTTGCTTAACGCTTGGGCTGGAGTCGCAAAGTCGAAATTACTTAACTTCGACTTTAGCGCCTGCTTCTTCCAGCTTCTTCTTGGCGTCTTCAGCAGCTTCTTTCGAAACGCCTTCAGCTACGACTTGAGGAGCGGTGTCAACTTTCTCTTTGGCTTCTTTCAGGCCCAGACCGGTCAGTTCACGAACGGCCTTGATCACGTTGACTTTCTTCTCGCCGGCTTCAACCAGAACAACGTTGAACTCGGTTTGCTCTTCAACAACGGCAGCAGCAGCAGCTGGGCCAGCAGCGGCAACAGCAGCGGTAACGCCGAAGGTTTCTTCCATTGCTTTGATCAGCTCAACAACTTCCAGAACGGTTTTCTGGCCGATTGCTTCGATGATTTGTTCGTTAGTCAGAGACATGACTTGAATCCTGTATTGGGGTGACAGCCTACGCAGCCATCAAATTAAACGTATGATTTTGAAAGCGCTTTCGGTGCCTTAGGCAGCAGAAGCTTCTTTCTGGTCGCGAATGGCCGCCAGAGTACGAGCCAGCTTGCTGGTAGCGCCTTGAATCACGCTCATCAGCCTTGCAATGGCTTCGTCACGGGTCGGCAGCGATGCCAACACGTCGATCTCGTTTGCTGCGAGGTACTTGCCCTCGAACGCAGCTGCCTTGATCTCGAACTTGTCCTGACCCTTGGCGAACTCTTTGAACAGACGAGCAGCAGCGCCCGGGTGTTCGTTGGAGAAAGCAATCAGGGTCGGGCCGGTGAAGACGTCGTTGAGGACACTGTATTCAGTGTCAGCAACAGCACGCTTGAGCAGGGTGTTACGCACTACACGTACGTATACGCCAGCTTCACGAGCCTCTTTACGGAGTCCGGTCATTGCGCCTACAGTCACGCCACGGGCATCAGCCACGACAGCAGACAGAGCGACTTTGGCAGCCTCGTTGACTTCAGCGACGATGGCCTTCTTGTCTTCGAGTCTAATTGCCACGGGTTTAACTCCTGCTTGTTACCGTTTCATCTGGCCGAAGCCGGATGTCGTTTTGGTGTCTGATTCGGTAAGGAACCGGGAGCACCATCTGCGTAGGCTTTTGGTTTAAGGCTTGCGCCGCCTACGGTCTTGGATAGCCCCCGCCAGGCAGGGACCCCAATTTTTTCAACGATGGGGTGATTACTCACCCCGTCGTTTCATTACGCGTCCAGCGAGCTCTGATCGATGACCAGACCTGGGCCCATAGTGGTGCTCAGGGTAACGCGCTTGACGTAGATACCTTTCGAGGAAGCTGGCTTGATACGCTTCAGATCAGCGATCAGTGCTTCAACGTTTTCCTTCAGCTTGTCAGCTTCAAAGCCGACTTTGCCAACGGAGGTGTGGATGATGCCGTTTTTGTCGGTGCGATAACGAACCTGACCAGCCTTGGCGTTTTTGACAGCGCCAGCGACGTCTGGAGTCACGGTACCAACTTTCGGGTTAGGCATCAGGCCGCGAGGCCCCAGAACCTGACCCAGTTGACCTACAACACGCATTGCGTCCGGGGAAGCAATAACGACGTCATAGTTCAGGTCGCCGGCTTTCATTTCGGCAGCCAGATCGTCCATACCTACACGGTCAGCGCCTGCAGCCAAAGCGGCTTCAGCGGCAGGACCCTGGGTGAAGACAGCTACGCGGACAGTCTTGCCAGTGCCGTGAGGCAGCACGGTAGCGCTACGAACGACCTGGTCGGATTTACGCGGGTCAACACCGAGGTTGACAGCAACGTCGACGGACTCGCTGAACTTTACAGTAGAGAGTTCAGCCAGCAGCTTTGCTGCGTCTTCGAAGTTGTAGGCTTTGCCCGCTTCTACTTTAGAAGCGATCGCCTTTTGACGCTTGGTCAGCTTAGCCATTACACACCCTCCACGTTGAGGCCCATGCTGCGAGCAGAACCGGCGATGGTACGCACGGCTGCATCCAGGTCAGCAGCGGTCAGATCGGCAGACTTGGCCTTGGCGATCTCTTCCAGCTGAGCACGGGTCACAGTACCCACCTTGACGGTGTTAGGGCGCGCAGAACCGCTGGACAGGCCAGCGGCCTTTTTCAGCAGAACCGAAGCAGGGGTGCTTTTGGTTTCGAAAGTGAAGCTGCGGTCGCTGTAAACGGTGATGATTACAGGGGTCGGCAGACCTGCTTCCTGGCCCTGAGTACGGGCGTTGAAAGCCTTGCAGAACTCCATGATGTTCACGCCGTGCTGACCCAGAGCTGGACCAACGGGTGGACTTGGGTTGGCCTGGCCGGCCTTAACCTGCAGCTTGATGTAAGCCGTAATTTTCTTAGCCATGAGCTACTCCAATATCGGGTACAAGCGCCAAATGGCTCCCCGGTTTACTTGCGTTTTATCCCAGTGACGAAAAAACCCCGCAGCTCGCTGGCTGCGGGGTGTGGGATGCGTCGCTCAACTAGACCTTTTCGACCTGGCTGAACTCGAGCTCTACCGGAGTAGAGCGACCGAAAATGAGCACTGCAACCTGCAGACGGCTCTTCTCGTAGTTAACCTCTTCGACCGTACCGTTGAAGTCAGCAAACGGACCGTCGACAACGCGAACCACTTCACCCGGTTCGAACAGAGTCTTCGGCTTCGGCTTGTCGCTGCCGTCAGCAACGCGGCGCAGAATAGCCTCAGCTTCTTTATCTGTAATCGGGGCCGGCTTATCTGCCGTTCCACCGATGAAGCCCATGACGCGCGGGGTATCCTTGACCAAGTGCCAAGTCCCTTCGTTCATTTCCATCTGAACCAGCACGTAGCCTGGGAAGAATTTACGCTCGCTTTTGCGCTTCTGGCCATTACGCATTTCAACCACTTCTTCAGTGGGGACCAGAATCTCGCCGAAGCCTTCTTCCATACCAGCCAGCTTCACACGCTCAACCAGGGAGCGCATAACATGCTTCTCGTAGCCCGAGTAAGCATGCACAACATACCAACGCTTAGCCACAGGACACCCTTAGCCAACAATCAAGGAAATCAACCAGCCGAGCAGGGAGTCGAGCCCCCACAACAGCAGCGCCATGACCAGAACAACAGCCACTACAATAAGCGTGGTCTGCGTAGTCTCTTGGCGGGTTGGCCATACGACTTTACGAATCTCGGTGCGAGCTTCCTTAGCCAGCGCAAAGAACGACTTACCCTTCACCGTCTGCAGCGCAACGAAGGCGGCAGCAGCAGCAAGGACGAGCAGGACGATTACGCGATACAGGACTGGAGAGGCTGAGTAATACTGATTACCCACAACGCCCACGACCACCAAAGCAACAACAGCAAGCCACTTGAGCAAATCAAAACGAGAGTCTTGGGCTTCAGACTTGGAAGTCATACGGAAAGGTCCTGTGAAAAGAAAGCCAGATGCACGAGGCGAATCTGGCAGGTCAGGAGGGAATCGAACCCCCAACCTACGGTTTTGGAGACCGTCGCTCTGCCAATTGAGCTACTGACCTAAAAGCTTAATCAGGCCGACCAATATACCGGCCTGATAGAGTTAAATCAACTACTTATTCGATTACTTTAGCTACGACGCCGGCGCCGACGGTACGACCGCCTTCACGGATAGCGAAGCGCAGACCATCTTCCATCGCGATGGTTTTGATCAGGGTAACAGTCATCTGAATGTTATCGCCCGGCATTACCATTTCAACGCCTTCTGGTAGCTCGCAGTTACCGGTCACGTCAGTAGTACGGAAGTAGAACTGTGGACGGTAGCCTTTGAAGAACGGAGTATGACGGCCGCCTTCTTCCTTGCTCAGAACGTAAACTTCTGCGGTGAACTTGGTGTGCGGCTTGACCGAACCCGGCTTGACCAGAACCTGGCCACGCTCAACGTCGTCACGCTTGGTGCCACGCAGCAGAACGCCGCAGTTCTCGCCAGCACGACCTTCGTCCAGCAGCTTGCGGAACATCTCAACACCAGTACAGGTAGTGGTGGTGGTGTCACGCAGACCAACGATTTCCAGCGGATCCTGAACGCGGACGATGCCACGCTCGATACGACCGGTAACAACGGTACCACGACCCGAGATCGAGAATACGTCTTCGATTGGCATCAGGAACGGCTTGTCGATAGCACGCTCAGGCTCTGGGATGTAGCTATCCAGAGTCTCAACCAGCTTCTTGACAGCGGTGGTGCCCATTTCGTTGTCGTCTTTGCCCTCCAGCGCCATACGAGCCGAACCGATGATGATCGGAGTGTCGTCGCCTGGGAAGTCATAGGTGGACAGCAGGTCGCGAACTTCCATCTCGACCAGTTCCAGCAGCTCAGCGTCGTCTACCAGGTCAGCCTTGTTCAGGAAGACCACGATGTACGGAACGCCAACCTGACGGGACAGCAGGATGTGCTCACGGGTTTGTGGCATCGGACCATCGGCGGCCGAGCAAACCAGGATAGCGCCGTCCATCTGGGCGGCACCGGTGATCATGTTCTTCACATAGTCAGCGTGACCTGGGCAGTCAACGTGAGCGTAGTGACGCACTGCCGAGTCATATTCCACGTGCGCAGTGTTAATGGTGATACCACGAGCCTTCTCTTCCGGAGCGCTGTCGATCTTGTCGAACTCGACCTTGGCCGAACCGAAAACCTCGGAGCAGACACGAGTAAGCGCTGCAGTCAACGTAGTCTTGCCATGGTCAACGTGACCAATGGTGCCAACGTTAACGTGCGGCTTATTACGCTCAAACTTTTCCTTAGCCATCGACACCATCCTCTAACAGAAGAATTTAGCTGTGATACCAACCATTAAAACAAAGGCAGATATTTTCATATCTGCCTTGTTATATGGAGCTCTTGAGCGGATTTGAACCGCTGACCTCACCCTTACCAAGGGTGTGCTCTACCAACTGAGCTACAAGAGCTAAACACATGTTGCAAAAACAGCAAACTTGGAGCGGGTAGCGGGAATCGAACCCGCATCATCAGCTTGGAAGGCTGAGGTTCTACCACTAAACTATACCCGCGGAGCTTGCGGCTCTCGCTAAAATGGTGGAGGGGGAAGGATTCGAACCTTCGAAGTCGTAGACGTCAGATTTACAGTCTGATCCCTTTGGCCGCTCGGGAACCCCTCCTGAGCTTGGTTGGCATTTTCTATTTTTGCCCACCTACTGTCAAGCTTTTTCTCTTTAAAATCTTGAGGTTAGCTATTTGACAGCTACTTCGTAGGTCCACCACTTAGTGGTTATCCCTGTGAAGCGGGCGCCATTCTATGCAAACTATTCGACGGTTGCAATACCCTCGCACTGCATTATTTTACTCTTTAAGTCTTTGAAATCGCGGGAAAGAGTCGCAACCAAGGTTTCATCCAGCAAACGCTGGCTCTCAGACCTGATTTGAAGCCACCAACCCGGATTGTCAATTATCCTCCCCACCACTTTGCGGGATGAGATATCCAGGGCAGTCAACCGCTGCCGCAGCACCTCCAGCACTTCTGGCGTCTCCAGACCGCCGAGATACATGCACTGCTTTTCCGACTTGAGCTGCTCAGCCTCGCTCAAGAGACGAATATCCTGCTGGCTGCCCTTATAAAGAGAGAGCGACTCGACCTCTTTCGCCCTAAGCGGCGCTTCCTGCTGGTGCCAGATGTAATAGAAGACGTTCAGAACCAGGAATAAAAGAAACAGCCAACGCATACGCACCTCAGTCCAACGGACAAGCAATGGCAAGCCCAACAAAGACCAGATCGGGCACGATCCGAGCCATCGGTGCCACCTGGTGCACCAGTGCCGCATCACCGCCCGTTATGAACAACGCGAAGTCATCCCCCCAAAGCCGATGCGCCTCCTGAAGCTGCGTCAGGACAAATCCCTGCAGCATCAAGGTGCAACCACGCTCGACCGCCTCTACTGTAGAACGGCCCGGCTCAAGACATTCCAGCGCCTGCTCGGCCGAGGCACCGTCGTAGCGAATTCTACGAGTATGCGTGCGTAGCTGATTTCGCATCAAAGGCATGCCCGGACAAATGAATCCACCGAGATGCTCACCTGCGGCGGTGACAAAGTCCGAGGTGACCGCCGTCCCGAGATCAATGACTACACTGGCAGTCTTGGCGAGATGATAGCCACCCAGCAGTGCGAGCCAGCGGTCGAGCCCCAGGCGCTCATAATCCACATAACCATTCCGAACACCAGCCAGGCTTTTCGCCGGAACAGCCTTCTTGACCGTCAACCCGAATGCCGCGACCAGAGCCGACACCAGAAGCGACGTCTCCTCTTCACTACGCACACTCACCAGGCGGCAATGTTCTGGAGCCAGCCCTGCCTCGCGAACAGCGAGGAGCAAGGCTTCGTCCGAGTCAACCACGCCACCAAGGAGAACCACGCCACTCCCCTGAATAACGCGCCACTTGATAAAGCTATTCCCACAATCAAGCTCAAGAATCATCGCGCAACCTCAAGCTGAGTTCACCACCACTAAAGCTCTTTTCCACACCAGCAACCTGAAGGCGCAAAGCTCCCTGGCCATCAATACCCACCACAACCCCGTCGATACTGTTCACCCCAGCAACCAGCGACACAGCCCGCCCCTGCCACAGGTGAGCCACCTCCCACTCCTCTCGCATACTGGAAAAACCCTTCTCGCGGTGCCGGGCCAAATAGCGCTCGAGGTTATCGCAAAGCAATGCAGCCAAGGTGTTTCGGTCACTCATCCGCCCCGTCTCCAGGCTGACTGACGTCCAGGCCTGATCGACTTCCGCCTCGCGCATGTTGACGTTGATCCCAATGCCAAGCACGACATGACAGACGTCAGCAGGATCACCCACCAGCTCCAGAAGGATTCCGGCTATTTTACGATCATCTACCAGTACATCGTTTGGCCACTTCAAACCAGCCGACGCAACACCAATAGATAACAACGCTTGCCTGACCGCGAGCCCCACCACCAGACTGAGCCCTTCTAACTGGCGCATACCGCCCTCTATTCGCAAAACCAGGCTGAAATAGAGGTTTTCCGCGAACGGGCTTACCCAAGAGCGGCCACGACGCCCGCGACCTGCGGTCTGCCGCTCAGCCAGCACCAGGAAGGGCGCGGCTTGCCCGGCAGCAATCAATCGCAATGCCTCGGCATTGGTCGAGTCGATTTCATCATGAATCAATACCGGCCAGCTAATTCCGGCCGACGCCTGAGCAATGCTTTCTGCATCCAGCAGCAACAAAGGTGTCGACAGCCGATAGCCCCGCCCCCGGACTTTGTAGACCGTCAGGTTCAACTCGGACTCCAGGAGCTGCAACTGTTTCCACACCGCGCTCCGACTCACACCTAACGCCGCCCCCAAGGCTTCGCCCGAATGAAATCGACCATCTTTCAGGAGTTTTAACAACTTCAGCATGCCAATCTCGACTCACAATGAGGCAGGCATGATAGCCATGCACAAGGAGATTGCATAGAAAACAGAAGAGCACTAGATGGCGCAAAGAAGCAGCAAAGGAGATGTGTACCGGGAACAGGGCAAATAGCAGCTT